>SXND01000077.1 GCA_005777235.1 Pseudomonadota bacterium | reverse complement strand
TCCAGCAGTGCGCTCAGCCCGGTAGCCGTGGTCGCCCCAAACGACGCCAGCAAGTAGTCGGAATACAAATCTGCTATCGGTTGTGATTTCATACGGGCGATTCTACACTTTTTTCGTTCCAGTCGCGTAAGGTGAGTGGCTCATACATTGCACGCCATGACTGCTCCTGAGCTAGACGATGCCTTAGAGCGTGTGATTGCCAGGTTGGACGACACATCACTCCAACAGCTCCTCACTCAGGAGACATGGCGCGAACGACTCCGCGACTGTGCACTCGCCGAGGAGAGTAACCTGTGGCACGTAGGATCGAAATTCCGGGCCATCCGAGGCCTGGCAACATTTGATCCAGCCATGGCGTTCCTGGCTACCCAGAAAGCTCTAGCCGACCCAAAGGCACACGATCGCACGTGGTATCCGTACCTCCTGGTAAAGCTGGATGCTTCACGCGCTATTGAAGTCCTCGTGCAACAATGTATGCGGGAACAATCGACCGCAGTACAACGGGCCATCAGTCGGGCCTTAGCTCGCACTGCCATAGATACCCATCTCCTCACATTGCTGCAATCGCCGCACTCGGCCGAGCGACTTGTCGGCTGTCATCTCTGTGCCTATCGGCTGTACGAAGAGCCGATACGCCAGCAGCTCTCCCAGCTATTACTACACGATCTTGATGATGATGTGGCACAGGCTGCTCTACATGTCTTACGCGAGAGAAGGCGGGCGCAGGAGACCACAACGCTCGTACACACGCTGCGGAGTACCCCAAACCGCGAGCAACAATGGCTTCTCCTGGAGGCGCTCCTCAACATGGCAGATGTCGGAGACGAATACCAAGTATATCCCCTGTGGGTGCAAGACATAGAGCCGTTCATAACGATTGACATGCAGCACTACCTCTGTGAAGAAGTGCCCAAGAGGCGTAAAAAGATCAAGGAAGACCTTGAGAATACGGATCGGCAGCGTAGACAGTAAGATGTAGGTCTCCATCCCGCAACCATTACTGTGCAGCGCCGCGCCGCTTACTACGCTTGGGCGCCGACACCTTACAACCTTTCATTCAGTGCGCCTGTCTCATGTCGTGCGCTGAAACGTATGGACCTAGTCAGTTTCCGTGTGTAGTTTGGCATGCGCTCAGCAGAGGTCGATGTGCAGGATGCAGGATTCTTTGCAACGCTGCTCAAAGATGGTCGTCGACTGCTCAGTTGGACCGCGCTGGCCCTGCTGGGCTCGGGGGGCTTTGCGCTCTTCCTCAGCACCCGTGGGGAGTTCCTGCCGCATGACATGGCATTCCTTGGAGTCACGGCGGCGGAACTCCGCAGTGTGGCAGAGGGCAAACTCGTCGCCTTTATGTTGCATGACCGTGTGGCCTTTGGCGGGACCTTGTTGGCGATTGCTTTCCTCTATCTATGGCTGATAGAATTTCCACTCGCCAATGGGGAGCCGTGGGCGTGGTGGGCCTTGCTCCTAAGTGGGGTCGTCGGTTTTGCCAGTTTCCTGAGTTATCTGGGCTATGGGTACCTCGATACCTGGCATGGCGTGGCGACCCTTATCCTGTTGCCGCTCTTCGCGCTCGGGCTCACACGTTCGTATGCCAGCCTCAACAGGGTAGCATCCTTGCGCCAGGTGTTGCCGCGTGCTGAGAGCCTCCATTGGTCTTCTGTGGAAGGTCGGGGGCGTCTCCTCCTGCTGGCGTGCGGGATAGGCATGATCAGTGGCGGAGGGCTCATCTTGCTTGTAGGCATGACCCGGGTGTTCGTGCCGCAAGATCTAGCCTTTATGGGCGTCACGCCAGGGGATCTGACCGCGGTGCATCCGGGGCTCATTTCGCTCATCGCGCACGACCGCGCCGGGTTTGGCGGTGGGCTCTGCTCGTGTGGTCTACTGGTGAGCCTGTGTGCCTGGTGTGCGCGGTCGTCACGGAGCTTGTGGCAAGCCTTAGCTCTGGCTGGAGCGTCGGGCTTTGGCACGGCTATTGGCGTACATTTTGTCATTGGCTACCAGGATCTTCTCCATCTGCTGCCAGCCTACCTCGGGTGCCTCACGTATATGACCGGCCTGGCACTGGCGGTCTGGGGCTATCGCTCACGCTCGGCTACCCATAGTGGGGCACACCATCGATAGGGTAGGCACATCGACGTGGGCTCTCCCGGCAGGCAGACCTCGTGGGCCTAGCTCGCACAAGGGGTGCGCATCGCGTGGACATATGCACTCATGAGCATTGCTGCATTGCTACCGGGCTGCCTTGCATCCAGGGGAGCGATACGCTACGATGCGCGCCCAGTATGTTCTGCGCGTGTGTTGTTCCTGCACCCTAAGGAGTGGTCACAATGGCTGTCTATGACTATCGGCAGTATACGTTAAAACCTGGCGCTACCCCGGACTATATGGCGGCAGTGCGCGAAATCGCCCTGCCCCTACGCCAGAAATATGGCATCAAGCTGGCGGGCTGGTATTACAGCGACATTGGGGATCTCAACCAAGTCGTGCATATCTGGGCCTATCGGGATCACGCGCACCTCAAAGAAGCCAAAGCCCAGGTCAACGCCGATCCCGACTGGAACGGCAAGTATGTGCCACGCGTCCGTGGACTCATTGTGGCGCAGAAGACCTCTCTCATGCTGTCGCCGGATTTTGCGCCGCAGCCCTTTGCCGAGTAAGCTGCGGTCGCAGTGTCAGGCTGCTGGTCAGCGACGTGCTACAGTGCCAGGGGGTAGACGAGAGCCATGCAAGCAGACGTCATTCAGGTTGGCATGACGGCGGCGCTGACTGGGCGCTACAGCTTGCCGGGGCGGCAGGCACTCCTCGGGGCGTACACGTGGGTGGAGGAGACCAACCGGGGCGGCGGTATTTGGCTGCACACTGCCAACGTACGTCTACCACTGCGCTTGACGTGGTATGACGACGCCAGCGACCCGGAGCAGTGCCGCCTCCTGACCGAGCGGCTCCTACGCCAGGATCGGGTCGATATCCTCCTCGGCCCCTATTCCAGCGGCCTGGCCCTGCGCGCCGCCGAGGTGGCCAACCGCTGGCAGCACGTGCTGTGGAATCATGGCGGGGCGTCTGAGGCCATCTACCGCGGTGGTTTGACGTGGGTCGTGGGGATTCTCTCACCGCCCAGCACCTACTTTCACAGCGTCATTGATTATGCACGGCAGACACTCCCCACGGTGGGAGATGTTGCCGTGGTGCATTCCACCGCCGGGGCCTTTCCACGCGACATTGCCGCTGGGGCTGTACAGCACTGCCAACAGCATGGCATGGCGACCCAGCGCTATCCCTATCCCGCTGGCACACGCGATTTTACCCCGCTCCTGCACACCCTGGCACACGCCCGCCCCACGGTGGTACTGAGCGTCGGACGGATGGACGATGACCTGCGTTTTGCGACACAGTGGCTGCACCACACAATGTCGGCGGCCCTGGTCGGGCTGATCGTGACGCCCATGACGCTGTTTTGGGACACCCTGGGGCCCGCAGCGGCCCAGTTTGTCGGACCCAGCCAATGGGAGCCAGGGGTCGTGCGACAGCCAACGTATGGCCCCACAGCGACCCAAGTGCTGGCCCAGCTCCGCGTGCGACATCCTGCAGGAGTCGATTACCCCATGGCCCAAGCCTATGCCGGGGGCTTGATCGCCCAGCGGTGTGTGGAGATGGCCGGCACGTTAGCACAGGCGGCACTACGGCAGGCAGCTCACAGGCTGGAGTGTACGACATTTTACGGTCACTTCCGCATGGACGCACTCACCGGGCGTCAGCTGGGGCATCGCATGCCCGTTGTACAGTGGCAGCATGGCCAAAAAGTTATCGTCTCCGGGGCATCTCAGGCCTAAGCCTTGCGGAGTGCCGCATGCTTACTGGCCACCGATGAACACTTTATTGAGGTCGTCATCCCAGGTGAAACGCTGGAATTTCCATGTATCTCTGGACTTGTAGAAGAGAAACTGCCAACGCAGACTCGTGGGCTCGAACCGTTCGAGGTACGTCAGGCGGAGCAGTATTTCGGCCACGTGCTCGCGTCGTACGAGCGTATACCCGACACTTTTGCCCAGACGGGGTGCCAGGAGGGCCCGCTGCTGGACGGTCTGCACCACCAGGGCTTCCAATTCTTCCTCAGGAAACGGCCAATAAGGCTTCACCACGGTGACAATCCCATCAAGGTCACCGACCATCACACGTCCGAGAATCTTTTCGGCGAGTTCTTTCGCTTCCTCAGGATTCCGCAAGAGCGCGCCGTACGCCACACCGCTGAGGCAGAAGCAGAGGACACCCAGAGACACGTACCATCGGTTCATCTCCATAGCGGTTCTCCTATTGTAAATCTTCAGACTCCAGTAATAATAAAACTTTTGCACAGCTCATGGTGCAGCTTGCAAGCAACAAGGCCCGTATGCTTGACAAAGCGCTAGGCGCCCAGTATATTAGCTGTGAATTTCAGCAAAGCCAAAGTTTATATGGTGTTAGTCGACGTACTCCCCCGACTGAAGTCGGGGGACTCTGAGGAATCTCAGAGTCGGTGTCGAGCAGACTCAGTGCCGCAAGGCACTACGTTCTTTCGGTGACGATACCCTCGGATGCGTGCCAGTCCTGGGCTCTATCGTCTGTCGTTAAACAGCGGTAGCGAGTACGACGCAGTGCGGCAGACACGACAAGCCGTGAGAACATTGTCGAGGCAAACGTCACCCGCGCAAGCGGTGTCCCGGGTAACCGGCGAAAACGTCTTGGTCCCAGGCTGTGCTGTTGCCCGGCTGTATCCACTGGGACCAGACGTTTGAGAAGGCACTCTGCCTGCTGTCGCAGGCACCGCCGTTTCCTCCCCCCGCTGAAGCGAGGGGTCTCCACTGCGGAACTTTTAGGAGAGTAAAGGGGGCGTAGAATCCACACGCATGGTGGAAAGACTCCGTGGCGTCGCTATGGGTGTAGCGCGGAGACGGACGAGAATGTGTGTAGTTCTCAGGCCACAGATAGCCTTGGGGCGGCAAGGTGTCAGTCCGCAACTGTAGAAATCCCCAGCGTCAGCTCTGGGGAGCCGTCACGATGACCAGATGCAGACAGTTCGGAACGCTCAGCCCTTCCTGGGATACTTCTAGGGAGCTTCCTGGACGTAAGGAGAGAACAATGTTGGAAATGAAAGTGCGCGGGCTCACGCTAGATCCGCTTTCCAATATGGCTCTGGTAATTTTGCGCGACATGGAAGGCAATAAGGCGTTACCGATTTGGGTTGGCATTCCTGAAGCCAACGCCATTGCCCTCGAAATGGAACAAGTGCCCACGCCTCGCCCCATGACCCACGACCTCATTAAAAATCTTCTTGAAGGTATCAGCGCTGCAGTGACCCGTGTCGTCGTGAACGACTTGCGCGACAGTACATTTTATGCCACGATCTCTTTATCATTGCACGGCAAAGAGTTTCATATTGATGCACGGCCTAGCGATGCGATTGCGGTCGCCTTACGTGTCAAGGCTCCTATCTACGCCACACACGATGTCATCGCGCGTGCCGGGAGTATCGAAACAGGCGTGCCAAACGTCACGGAAGAACCGAGTCAAGTGAAAGAATGGCTGGAGAATCTTCGTCCAGAGGATTTTGGGAAATTGTGAGATTTCTTGGAGCAGGTGTGGTCGGGTAGAGTTGTACTGTACCTCCTGCCAGTATCGAGCCTTTCGGGCGTATCGTTTCTCGCCGTCCTACAGCCTAACATTGCCATCGTAAGGACCGTGCTATATCCCACACGGCCCATGATGGTACAGTGGCATGCTGCACTGCAAACGACACGATTGCGCGTCAAGTAACTTGTCTGTATATTTCCCAAGCGAACGAGTCGGCACGGACGGTGCCGCGTGTGAAGCGCCTCGCCAGACGGCGTAGCGTTTCGCCACGGTCTCTGGTGGCAGCGGCAGAAGCTGCATGGTTGACGGAGCGGGCTCCTCCCTCTCCTGTGTTATCGGGGTGTATGCTGAATTTGCCAGGCTTCTAGTGAGGGAGAACGTGTGGCATGGCCAGAGCGACAGAGGCCTTTGTGGGAGAAGAGAACATCACCAGGCGGCGCCTGCTCAATTTTGTCGGGTGGGGCAGTTTTGCGGCATTCTTTGGTGGGATTACCTTAGCGTCGTTACGTTTCTTTTTCCCACGGATTCTCTACGAGCCCCTGCAGGAGTTTGTAGCGGGCCGGCCGGAAGATTACCAAATAGGCGAGGTCAGCACCAGGATGCTCAAAGAGCAGCGGGTCTGGGTCGTGCGCAACGAACGCGGCATTTTTACCCTCGTGGCGATCTGCACCCATCTCGGCTGTACGCCAATATGGCACCCAGCGGAAGATCGCATTAAATGTCCATGCCATGGTAGTAACTTTCTGCGCGATGGGCAAAATGTGGCGGGTCCTGCCCCAGTGCCGTTATATCGGGCGGCTATTTCTCTCGATTTTGCTGGCAATATCGTTGTGGACAAAGGGCGGAAGGAAAATTTGCTCGAGAAGCGTGATCAGCCACCTTTCTTTTTACCCCTGCAAGCGTAACTACCGCGGCTTATGGGGGATGAGGTCGCGCACGAGGCACGCCCCAGCAGTCCATTCCACGCACGGACGTAAGGAAGCGCCATGGCTAATCTGAGTCTCAAAACACTGCAAGATGCGGTAGTAGACAGCCAAGTCTGGAAGTCGATTTTTCGGCACGGATATACGATGAATCGGCGTAATCGCCTGCTGGCGATTACCAACAACGTCTTCTATCACATCCTCCCGACCAAGATCACGAAGCACGGCATGCGGATGCGCTTCCATTGGGGCGCGGGCATCATGACCTTTTACTTGTTTCTCGTGTTGACGTTTACCGGGGTCTTGTTGATGTTTTACTATGTGCCGACCGTCCCCCGGGCGTACTTCGACATGAAAGACCTGCAAAACGTCGTGCCTTTTGGCAACATCTTGCGCAATATGCATCGCTATGCCGCCCATGCCATGGTCTTTATGGTTATGGTGCACATGGCTCGTACATTCTATACCGCTTCGTATAAACCTCCGCGCGAATTTAACTGGATGGTCGGTGTCATCCTCTTAAAACTGACCTTTTTGTTGAGTTTTAGTGGATACCTGCTCCCATGGGATCAGTTGGCCATCTGGGCCGTCACCGTGGGCACGAACATGGCACGCGCCACACCCATGCTGGGCTATGAGGGGCCGTTTTCCAATCTTATCGGCCTGAAAATCACCAATGATATCCGCTTTGCTCTGTTAGGGGGCACCACCGTCGGCTCCGCGACCTTGTTGCGTTTTTACGTCCTACACTGTATTGCCCTCCCTATTGCCCTGACTGCACTGATCGCGGTGCATTTTTGGCGGGTGCGTCGGGACGGTTACTCTGGGGATGTGCCCGTCAAAACCTCGTAACGAGTTGTAGGCAGCAGCTCGGTGCAACTGCGCGATGTGTATGAGTAAGGAGAACGAACGCCAATGGCCGCGACTGACAGGACACAAGAGGGAAGACAGCCAGTACGGCAGGCGCGGCAAGTGCCTACTGCTGGAGCAGACCAATATGAGTTGACATGGCCGTATTTTATGTATACGATTGTCCTCTGCTTTCTGCTCACCACAGCGGTGTTGTGGCTCTGGTCGATGCTCATACCCGCACCTTTAGAGCCACTCGCTGATCCCAATAAAACCCCCAACCCTTCCAAAGCACCGTGGTACTTTGTCGGCTTGCAAGAGCTTCTGGTATATTTTGATCCTTGGATTGCCGGGGTCGTGTTGCCGGGGCTGATTCTGGCGGGTCTCATGGTCATCCCCTACATCGATAAGAGTCCACATGGTATCGGCGAATACAACTACAAGGATCGCAAGTTCGCGGTGTGGGTGTTCTCCCTGGGTACCGTGTTTTGGTTTCTGTTGATTCTGATCGGGTATGTTTTTCGTGGCCCAAGTTGGGAATGGTATTGGCCGTGGGAAAGCTGGGAAGTCCACAAAGAGTCCCATGCTCTCACCCATAGCTGGAGCGTGGTGACCGGGCTGCTGTTTCTGGGGTGCTATACCGTGGTTGGCTTGGGGTTACCGATTGCGCTGCCGCATTTTATGGGACCGAAAGCGGCGCCAGGCTCTATGCTCAAACGCTTATGCGATGGGCTCCAGGCCTTTTACGAACGCCGTGGTCCCACGATTTACATGATCGAGATGCTCCTGCTGTTAGCCATGATTGGTATTCCAATCAAGATGATCTTGCGCCTGTGTTTTAACGTCAAATATATCCTCGAGATTCCAGCTATTCAGCTCAATATCTAATATGCGGATTGGCTCATACATTCTCCTAGTGACCCACACGCTCTCTGATGATGCGCTGGATGCGCCACCCGGCGATGCGAGGTGTGTCTGGTACGACGGGTGGTGCACCAGCATGCGGAATGCTTCGTCGGCCATCGATGACTGCCCATGCAGAGGGTGGGAGTACGAGCGCTTAGACTGATCATCAACGACAGACCGTGCCTTGGAAAGGAATGCCTCATGGCGGAAAAGGAGGTCAAGCTTTTTAGTAACAATTTTATGGCCACAGCTTTTGCTGCAGCCAATTTGGCGCTTGTGCTGTTACTTATGTGGACTATGACCACAGAGTACGCTCCAGCATGGAAAAAGTACCAACGGGAGTATTATCGTCTGTGGGCCAACAAACTGACAGAGGCTGACCTGAAGACCGACCCTGCGCTACGCCAGAAGTTGTTGTCGAAACCTCTGGAGGTGAAACAGATCTGGGACGCCAAATTAGAGATTACCGATCGCTGTACCACCTGTCACTTGGGTGTTGAGAATCCCAAGATGACCGATGTCCCACAACCCTATAAAGTGCATCCTGACGTTAAACCGCACACCTTTAATCAGATCGGCTGTACGGTCTGCCACGAAGGGCAGGGCACGGCGACGACGGTCCATGCGGCCCATGTTATGGAAAACCTCGAAGAACGCTTCGGGCCGTTTGATGAGCAAGAGGCGGGTTGGAGTCGTCCGCTGTTGCCGCTCGCCTATGTGCAGGCGTCATGCAGCAAGTGCCACAATGTGACGGAAGCGCCGATTCCTGGAGCTGATCACTTAAATGCCGGCTGGCAAATCGTCCAGGAAAAAGGGTGTAAGACGTGTCATTATGTGGTCGACAGCGGGGCCAAACAAGCGCCAGAATTGAGTATCGTCGGGACCAAGTTTTATAACGAATCAGGGGCTTCCGAGGCCTTTCATCATATACGTTTTGGCTACTTAAAGGAATCGATGCGCTGCCCACAGGCGAACCTCGATCCCAAGGACGCCACAAAATGTCAGGCAACTGTGCAACCTGCTGCCACCGCGAGTAGTGACACCCCACTGTCTGGCGCTGAGCTCATGAAGAAGTATCCGTGCGGGAGTTGTCATAGCTTTGATACCCCCGCCGCCGTGCTGGGCCCCTCGCTCTATGACGTGGGCACGCGCAAGGATGCGGCGTATCTCCGTGCCAAGCTGGTGGACCCCGACAAAACCCCGGTCGATGGCTTTCCGAAGGGTGTGATGAAAGCCACGTTGGCCGGGAGCGGATTTTTTACTGATATAGGCAAAGACCCTGCCATTGTGGAGACCTTAGTCACCTATCTGACGGGCTTGAAGGGCGGGGGTGGTGCCGCCGCGGGGGGGCAAGCAGCCGCCGCGGTGGTGATGATGCCCAACTTTAACCTCAGTGATGCAGAGTTACACAACGTGGTGACCTTCCTCCTCGGTCTGCAAGAGCGCACAGTCGCATGGCCGAAAAAATCGTTGCTGTCCAGTGCCACAGCCAAGAGTGCTGCGGCGCCTGGCGATAGCCCCGAAGCCTGGGTGGGCAAAAAAGGGGAGGAGCTTGTGAAGCTCGCCGGCTGTACGACATGCCATAAGTTGGACGGACCAGACCGACTCGTGGGGCCGAGTTTGTGGGATATTGGCAGCAGGCAGACGAAAGAGTACATCCGTGAATCGATCCTTGATCCCGACAAGGTGCTTGCACCAGACTATCCTCCAGCCGTGATGAAAGCGACCTTAGCCAGTCTGGGCTTTTATCAGAAGATTTCTCTGGAAGGCTTAGATCAGCTGGTGGAGTACTTGGCTGGGCTGCGAGGCAAACCGTAGGCATGGGATGGTGCGATGTCAGCCAAAGCGCTGCGCGTGCTGGAGTTTTGGCTTGACAGAGAAAACCGGGCTCGTAGATAATATGCGCCATTCTTGTCGAGACACAATGTCCCTCTGAGTTAAAGGAGACCTTTGGTATGGCTGACGCGAATCTCGCACATATTGCCGCAGGCTTTGGCGCCGGATTGGTGACGATTGGTGCCGCGTATGGTATTGGGCGTATTGCCGGTTTGGCAATGGAAGGTAGTGCGCGTAATCCACAGGCTGCTGGTGATGTGCGTATTTCGATGATTATCTCGTGCGCCCTTATTGAAGGTGTTGCACTTTTTGGCACAGTCGTTTGTCTACTTCTCGCTGTAAAGTAAGTGTATAGTTATGTTGCTTAATATCGAACCAGGTTTGATCATCTGGACAGTGATCACCTTTATCATCCTTTTGATTGTCTTACGCAAAGTGGCCTGGGGGCCTATTCTGACGGCGTTAGAACAGCGTGAGCACACGATCCGTGACTCCCTGGAAGAAGCCCAACGGGCGCGCCAAGAGAGCGAACAGCTTATGGCGCAGCATCAGCAGATGCTGACGGAGTCGAATCGCGAAGTGGCACGTCTGCTCGAGCAGGGGCGTGAAGAGGCGGAGCGCTTACGGGTCACGCTGACCGAACAAGCGCAGGAACAAGCCCAGCGCTTACTGGAAGATGCACGTCGGGAGATCGTCCGGGAGAAACAGCTGGCCATGCAGGAATTGAAAAACACGGCGGCTGATCTGGCACTTGCCGCCGCTGGGCAATTGCTCAGTACCGCCATGACCACGGACGATCACCGTCGTCTGGTCACCGAGTTCCTTGATCATTTCCCCGAGCGTGTTGAGGGTTGATCTCGGCCTGCGCCCTCGCGCCGCACGCTTTGCCTTCGTTGGACCACGTAGGGACATCTTAGGTGTTCCTACGTGGTTTGGGTGCCTATCTTGCGCACCTCTCGCCCACTGGCTGCCGCCCCGTAGCAAGAATTGAGTGCCCATGGTAACGTCTTCCCATACACGTGCACGCGTTTCCCCCCACTCCGATGCGCAGACCTTACTCCAGGCAGGCAACGAGCACGTCTGGCTGCATGCCTCGTCCTCACATGCGCTCGCGGTGCCGACAGAGAGCAAACGGATTATCGTGGCCGGTCACGGGTGTATGCTCACGGACATTGACGGGAAGGAGTATATTGACGGTCTGGCGGGGCTCTCGCTCGTCAATGTGGGGCATGGTCGACACGCCATCGGTGCCGCCATGGCCGCCCAAGCCGGCACCCTGGCCTATGCGAGTGCGGCAGACAGCACGACGCTTCCCGCGCTGCAGCTGGCCACACTGCTGGCAGACCTGACACCTGGCGACCTGTCCACGGTGTTCTTGTGTAGTGGTGGTTCCGAAGCTGTGGAGTCCGCCATCAAGATCGCCAGGCAATATCAGTATCTGGTCGGCTTTCCCAAACGTGTCAAGATCATTGGGCGGCGTGGTTCCTTGCACGGGGCAACGTATGCAGCCATGAGTGTTAGCGGCACCAGCCAGCGGAATGAGCCCTACCACAGTCCCTGG
Source organism: Pseudomonadota bacterium (assembly GCA_005777235.1). Classification (GTDB taxonomy): domain Bacteria; phylum Tectomicrobia; class Entotheonellia; order Entotheonellales; family Entotheonellaceae; genus SXND01. The sequence continues at coordinate 3,227 of SXND01000077.1, read as the reverse complement.
ATGCATGGGGCGCTGCATGTCGCTCCGCCCTATTGTTATCGCTGTGATTATCGCCAGACCTACCCCACCTGTGAGGTGTACTGTGTTGAGGCGATTGCCCAGATGATTGAGCATGAAGGGCCTCACACCATTGCTGCGGTGATTGTTGAGCCCATCTCGGCCTCGGGGGGGGTGGTGATTCCGCCGCCGGAGTATTTACCGCGCTTGCGCCAGATATGCGACCAGCATGGCGTCCTGTTGATCGTCGATGAAGTCATCACGGGCTTCGGACGGACTGGCAAGATGTTTGCCTCGGAGCATTGGGGCCTGGTGGGGGACATCATGACGCTGGCGAAGGGTTTGAGCAGTGGCTATGCCCCTATCGCTGCGACCATCTGTCGTCCCCACGTTGTGGCACCGTTTGCCAGTGCCACGGGGCAACGGCTCTCCCATCTCTTCACCTTTGGTGGTCAGGCGGTAGCCTGTGCGGCAGCCCTGGCGAATATCCAGATCATTCAAGATGAACAGTTGGTCGAGCAGGCCGCGACGATGGGGGCCTATCTGTTAGAGCAGCTCCAAGGGCTGCGGCATCATCCGACGGTCGGAGATATTCGTGGCTTGGGGTTGCTCACCGCTGTGGAGTTAGTCAAAGATCGCGCCACCAAACTCCCCTTTGCCGTGGACAGCGCGGAAGTCGCCACGCTGCATGCGGCTTTGGTGGAGCGCGGCTTGCTGACACGTGTCACGCAGGTCATTATGCTGTCGCCACCACTCTGCATCACCCGGGCGGAGGTCGATCGTATCGTAGAGATTATCGACTGCAGTCTGGCCGTGATGGAGCGGCACTACGGGTACGAGGAACGCTTGTGATCCTGCAAGGGGATACCTGATGACGACTGCGCCACTGTTGCCATATTCTCCGCAAGGCTATCTGAGTATGGCCACGAACCTCGGCATTAAAGATACCACTCTGGATTTCGCGGTGATCTATTCTACCGTGCGCGCCACGGCGGCGGGAACGTTTACCCAGAGCCTGTTTTGTGGCGCGCCGGTCATTGTTGGGCGTGAGCGTTTGGCCGATGGGCATGCGCAGGCGTTAGTCATTAATAGCAAGAATGCCAATGTGGCGACGGGGCAGCGTGGTATCGACAACGCCCGAGAGATTACCGGCTTGGTGGCCGCCGAGTTGGGGATTGCGCCAGAGGATGTCTTGCCCAGTTCCACTGGGGTGATCGGCGTGCAATTGCCGGTCGAGAAATTTCGCCAGGCGATTCCGGGGCACGTGCGCCCCCAGTTGCGTCCCAACGAGCTTGGGCTGGCGGCGCAGGCCATCATGACTACCGATACCCACCCCAAGTGTATCGCCACCCAGGTGGGGGCGAGCGTCTTGGCAGGCATTGCCAAAGGCGCCGCCATGATCGAGCCCGATATGGCCACGATGCTGGCCTTCCTGATGACCGATGCAGCCATTCCGTCCGAGACACTCCGTCCCATGCTGCGGCGGGCGGTGGATGCGTCGTTCAATATGCTGAGCATCGATACGGATACGAGCACCAGCGATACGGTCATTCTCATGGCCAATGGTTTGGCTGGTGCCGTGGATCTCGCGGCGTTTGAAGCGACCCTGACTGAGACGTGCATCTACCTCGCCAAAGAGATTGCCGGGGACGGGGAAGGGGCGACCAAGCTCATTGAAGTCACGGTGACCTCGGCCCGTGATGCCCGTCAGGCCAAACGTATCGCCAAGGCGATTGTCAATTCGCCTCTGGTGAAGACGGCGGTGCATGGCGCCGATCCCAACTGGGGACGTCTGGCTATGGCGATTGGCAAATGTCATGATGAAGCGGATATCCGACCTGAGCGCGTGCGCATGGCGTTTGGGGATTTGTGTGTGTTCTCACATGGAGAGCCCCAAGACGCAGATCTCAAGCAGCTGACCCATTATCTGCGGGGTAAGGACATCCGTATTGCGATCGATCTTGGGATTCATGACGGGCACGCCACGGTGTGGGGATGTGATCTGACGGCGGAGTATGTGCACCTCAATGCCGACTATACCACCTGATCTGGCGGGGAGACGCCAAGGCGTATGCGGGATGCAGGGCGCGAGGCACGACATCTCGACTCTGGAACGCCATGCAGCACGTAGAGCGTGCGCGTCGCTTGCCGGGTCGTCACCGTGCTAAAAAATTTTGAATGAAATACGCCATAATGACGAGATCGCGGAGTTGGCCATGCTGATCCTGTACATGTTCCTGTAACATGGCTTCGTGCCGAAATCCCAGTTGTTCACAGAGATGACGGGCTGGTTCCTGGTCCACCATCATCTGGACCATGACCTTGTGTAAGCCCTCATCGGTTGCTTGCGCCAAGACTTCCTGGACCATCAGTCGGCTGAGACCACTGCCACGGAACGCCGGATGGACCACAATGCGTAATTCACCGACATGTCGAGACCACCCATAAAACTGATGATCGAGTTCAGCATCGGCAATAATGTGTCCTTCGTAACCCGCGAGCAGATGCCACCCCTGCTCACTTTCAATCGTCTCCACCCAGCGGCTCATCGATTCGGGCTTGGTGACATCTTCGCGGAGATACAAGAGATCGGCGGGGGGGAGGGAGCGATAAAACGCTAACAGAGCATGGGCATCGTCTGCCGTCATGGGCCAGAGTTCGACCTCCCGGTCTGCTGAGACAATCACTGTCTGGGGATACATACACGCTCCTCTCGCCCTCCCCACCTCCTCCAGCCAGCGCCACGGTGTCGGGGGAGGGGACGCCGTGACCAGGATAGGACCGCAACCGTCGTGGTGCCAGCCCGACGTGGCCAGCCATGATGGCAGCGTGACGGCTAAGTATGTAGCAGGAAACTTGATGCAGAGCAAGACCTAGGGTGCACGAGCCGTGGGCTCGGCAGGGGGCATGTCATGCGCTGCACGACCACATTGACGTCCTCCCCCTACTGAAGTAGGGGGATTCCTGGAAGCGTCGCACGTCCGCGACGGAGTATGTTGTGACTAGCATTGGTATCGCGATTATGCGCAACCCCGCAGTCCGTACAACACCACACTCTTACGCCCAGTGCACTCAGTCCACTCGGGCCCGTCCTTGCGAGACAGGCCGAGCCAGTCACACTGGACCCGGATGCATTGACTTCGCCGTAGGCCACTCCAAGCCTGTTGGCTTTGTACTCCAAGAGCGTGCGAAGCGGACCCCAACCGGCATCGTGTACCGACTTGGCCATG
>SXND01000076.1 GCA_005777235.1 Pseudomonadota bacterium | reverse complement strand
GCGTCCTGCAGGGGCGCAGGGCTTGGGGCGGCGGCCTCGGCGGTGGGGGGTCGCACGCCCCCTGGCGTGGCTCAACCCGTCGCGCCGCTTGCGCACAGACTCTGCACGGTTGCCCCAGAGCAGTGAGGCCAGGATGTCCCTCGCGATGACGCGTCTGATGTGGCGTCGGCTCACGGCAGCCTGCACTTTTCAAACAGCCTCTGAGACCAACGACGACACCAGCATCGCCACCGTGGCGGCATGCGCCACCCACCTGAGCGGCTCGGCCGGTGAGCGCTCGCGATAGAGCTGTGCGGCCACGTACGCGATCGGCATCAGCATGAGGAGTGGTGCGTGTTACTGCCAGGTTCCCCAGCCGAGGGCCGCCAGGGCTGCCACCGCCGCCACCAGCGTCGAGGCCCCGGTGGCGCCGAAGAAGGACAGCGACAGCCACGGCGCCATGCGCCGGTGCACATGGGCTCCAACGCGCGAGGCCACAGCCGTAAGCCCCATGGCCCCGACGTAGCTCCACGACGGCGGCTGATCCGCCCACACGGCACGCAGGCCCAGATGCTGAAAGTAGACCAGTAGGCCCATGAGCACAGGTGCGAGGCCGAGCAGTAGTCCGAACATGGGGAATACACGCATGAATGCATGGTAGCGTGTCACCATCGCCTGCATGAGATGCACCGCGAGTGCCGTCACGGCAAGCACCGCGATGATCGCGTCGATACCGAGCTGCAGATGCAGCATCTGGACGCCTAGAAGCTCCGCCCATAACAGAGTGAACGCCGCGATGTGGATAGAGACGCCGCGCTGCCGCAATACGCAATCGGTATAGATGTAGGTGTATATACTAGTAAGAACCAAAACGCAGGCTAGATGTCCATGTCGTAAGTCCTGTGCCCGTCAAGGGTGTCTCGCGGGCCTGGCCCACTCCTCCAGGCAACCCTCGGGCACAGCGCTCTTGTAGGAGCGGGCCAGGCCCGCGCAGGTGTGGGACTGGCAGTGTATGTATGAAACAGACATCTAGGAAGCGGGGAGGGTCGTACAGTTCGGCGCTGGCCGCAATGCCACCAGAGTCATCTGTCGCCTGGGAGATGTTTTTGTTGTGGTCGATGCTCGCTGGATCCCCGAGCCAGTCGATTTGCACCTGCGCTACGCCAGCCCGCAGCATGTCCAGGGCTAGGGCGGCGCCGTAGGATAGGTCAATCAGCCGTCCTCTGATAGCCGGGCCGCGGTCATTGATGCGCACCCGCACCGTCCGTCCGTTAGCCAGATACGTCACCAGCATAGAGGTATGAAACGGGGCGGTGCGATGCGCCGCGGTCAATTGTCCGCTGTCGAAACGCTCCCCGCTGGCGGTACGCCGTCCTTGCAACTCCTGGCCATACCACGAGGCCAGCCCATATTCCGTGCGCAACACTGGCGCCGTGGGCGTCTCTGGCACCTCTGGCAGAGGGAGGCTGGGTGGAGAGATCGGCTGGCTGGTACAGGACACCAGGAGGCTCAGCCCGAGGAGACAGACCGCGCGCCCTACTTTACGCATGGTTGCACACTCTCGTACAATCCTAAAACCTTTTGCGCATTCACACGTATGTCGAAATTCTTCAGCGCCAGTTTATACGCCAAGTCACCCATGCGGCGGATTTCTTCTGGCTTACGGTAGAAATATTCAATCGCATCTGCTAAGGCGGTGGCGTTTTTCGGTGCGATACATACACCCGTCTCTCCATCAACGATGGTGTCTTCGAGAGGATCATGAATAGCAACAATACTTGGAACCTTTGAGAAGGCTGCCTCAAATACTGGCCTTCCCACAGCATTCAGATGAGACGGGAAACATAACAGATCTATATTCTCATAAATCTCTCGGATATTGAGAGTAAAATCGATAAAATGGACATAGCTTTCTAGGTCATTCTGACGCACAGTCTCTCTTAAGTCATTCCCTACATTATGCGCAAATTGTAGTTTTTTAAAAATAAATTCTTTGAAGCCATGTAGTGATCTTGAATTGCTACCAATAATGAAAAAACAGGCCTTTATATTTCTTTCCTTACATAACTTTGCAGCTTCTACAAACTCATACACTCCTTTCATGGGATGTAAAGTTCCTATTATCGCTATTTTAAGGAGATTGTCAGAAATATTGAACGATGCAAAAGGCAGTGTATCTGTAGATTTTGTCTTTTTTTCTTCTAATGAGAATCCGTTATGAATCACTTGGAGGGGTAGACCAGTTGGCAGGCTCCTGGCCACCGTAGAATCGATAGCTATGATGACATCAGAAAAGTAGTGGAGGATACATTTGACCAACAAGGTACGCCAACGCGTTTTTTGGGTTTGCTGTACAGATCTCACATGGACAACGAGAGGTTTTCTAAAGATACATTTCGCCAAGATGATGGGAAGAATCATCGTCACTTCATTAATGTGGACCACATCAATCTTTTTCCACTTCAATCGCGCTCGCAGGAGCGCAAAGAGTGTGGGGCAGATGTAAAAAAATTCTCGCAGTAACACTAACCATCTATATCCACGATAGAAGCCATACTGCGTATTATCCATCTGCGCAATGCCCAGGGTACGCATTGTCGAGATATTTTCGTTCTGAAAGATATCTGGCACGTTACCAGGAACCGTGATCAGGTAGGGGATGACCGTATTGTCTGGAAAAGCCTTGATCATCTCAAGGAGGCTCCGAGATGCGCCAGCAAATACCCCGGAATGATGTATATAAAGAACCGAAATGGGCAAGGCTTTTCTCCTATGAGATTCTACGGGCGCTTTCGCAGTGAGCCCCTAAGTGCCTAGGCGCCATGGCATGCTGGGCGACGCGCTCGCTACATGCGCGATGGCCCTCTGTCGGCATGTCGTGGGTCATCATGACGAGTCGTAGTGCTCAGGACGTCGTCTGCCGCGCTGCGTGTCCCCACCTGTCGGCCAGTGCGGTGGGAAGTGTCTGTGGCCAACTGGCAGATGAGCAGGCCGCCAGTATGACCATGACGATAGCGTACGCCATCTAAAGACGCCTTCGCAAGGGGGAAGTTGCTGGAAGTTCGGCACGGCACCGTGGCAGTCGCCTGTGGGGTGATGATTGGGCAGGTGCAACAACCGCACCATACACGCCGGCGTGCATGGCGTACAGTCAGACCAACCCGGAGAAGATCGGTGTCCTCATGGTCTCGGACCCACCTACTGGGTAGAGGACAGGGCGCGCCAGGCAAGCCGTGCGGCTCCCCGAGACCGCCACACCTCACGTGAGCCCCGCCCCGCATACCCCTGCCTGTCATCGCGGCGTTGCAGCCGTGACGGCAGCACAGCACCACATGGCGCCTGCCGCTGCGCCGTCGCCTCCACGCTACGCCCCCAGCCGTCGCTGCCATGGCTTTACATGCCTCGGGAACTGTGTACAATTCCTAGCCACAGCACGTCTTGTCCCCGCCCCGTCGCTGAAGAAAGAGAGGTTCCATGAGTAATGACACCGTACTCCACGGCATTCGAGTGCTCTCATTGGAGCAAGTGCATGTGCTGCCGTGGGGCACCGCGCTGCTGGCAGATTTTGGCGCCGAAGTCATCCGCATCGAAAGCGCCAATCATATGAACGACCGCCGTTCTGGCCCGTTCCCGGACAATGTGCCGGGCGAGCAGTGGTGGAACGAAGGCGGCACCTTTGCCTATTGGGCGCGCAATAAGCACAGTCTGTGCCTCGACGTGACGCAGCCGCTGGGCAAAGCGGCGTTCTTGAAGCTAGTGGCGCACAGTGACATCGTCACCGATAATTTCCGCCCCGGCACTATGCTGCGCCTGGGGCTCGATCACGACAGTCTCGCGCAGGTCAAGACGGATATTATCACCCTGAGCTGCACCGCCTATGGCCACACCGGCCCCTGGCGCGCCTATGGCGCCCGCGCCCGCACCGTCGATGCGGTGTGTGGCCTGTCCGCCCTCACCGGCTACGAAGGCGGTCCGGCGCTGCGTGCCAGTAGTAACTACATGGACCATTCCGGCGGTCTGAACGTGGCCTATGCCCTGCTGCTGGCCCTGTACCAACGCCGCAAGACCGGCAGCGGCATGCGCCTGGATCTCAGCATGTACGAAACCGGCGTGTCGTGCATTGCCCCGGCCCTGCTCGAAACGCAGCAGGGGCTCACGCGCCCGCGTCTTGGCACGGCGCACTTGTGGCAGGCGCCGCACAACGTCTACCCCTGCCAGGGGGTGGACAGCTGGATCGCCATCACGGTGGCCAATGACGCGCAGTGGCAGGGCCTGTGTACGGCCATGGGGCAACCGGCCTGGGCCATGGACAGCCGCTTGGCCACCGTGCCAGGGCGCTGGCAACACTGCGCCGATCTTGATGCCAGCCTGCGGCAGTGGACGGCGACACACGAGGCCCAGGCCTTGATGCACCTGCTGCAGTCGCACGGCGTGCCGGCGGGCGTGGTGCAGACCGCTCGTGACCTGGTGGCGGACCCGCATTTACGCCAGCGCGACTACCTCGAAGTGTTTACCAACCCCAATGCCCCGAGCGTCGGGCCGCGCGTCTATGCCGGGCGGCCCTTCCGCACCGTGCCGGAGCCGCCGATTGCCCTGCGTCTGGTCTCGGCCCTGGGGCAGCACAATAGCTATGTCCTGCGTGACGTGGCCGGGCTCTCCGATGCTGAAGTGCAGGCCCTGCTCGATGCTGGGGTACTGGCGGCGCAACCGCAGGATATGAGCAAACCAGCGGCAGGCGGTGCGGAGTACCAGGTGGGTGATGTGCGGGGCGACCCAAAGTACAAGCAGGCAGTACAATCCCTCATCGCCGCCACGCGTTCACACACCTGAGGAGAGATCACCATGCTCGGATTCTTGGACGATGTGCAGGTGCTGGAACTCACCCATAGCCTGACGGGGGCTTTTTGTGCCAAGTTTCTCGCCGATCAAGGCGCGCCCACGCTCAAAGTGGAGCCGCCGGGGCGGGGCGATGCGACACGGCATGAACCGCCGTTTCTCGGCGGGGTGCCGCACCCAGATCGCAGCACGCTGTTTTTAGCCGCCAATACCAACAAGCGCAGCATCACGCTGGACCTCACCACGCCCACCGGCCGCGACCTGCTGCGGCGCTTAGTCGCCAGCCGTGATGTGCTCATCGACAGCTTTGCGCCCGATACCCTGGTGCAACTCGGGTTGGGGTACGACACGCTGCGGCAGATCAACCCGCGCTTGATTGTGCTCTCCATCACCCCCTTTGGGCAGACGGGACCGTATCGGCACTATCACAGCAGTGACCTGATTGCCCAGGCCATGGGCGGCTTTCTCTATACCACGGGCCGTTCCGAGGCTCCGCCCATGGGCACGGTGCTGGAGCAGACCGCGGTGGTGACGGCCCGCAATGCCGTGGTGGCGCTCATGGGAGCGCTCCTGCGGCAACGCCTGTCGGGGCAGGGGCAACATATTGACGTGTCGATCATGGAGGCGGTGGTCAGCACGCCGCCTAACTTTATCCATCAATACAGTTTTACCGGGGCCATTGCTGGCCGGGGCTTTGGCGATCAGACGGTGATGGACGGCATGCACCTGGCTACCAGCGATCATGAGGTCACCCTGACCACCGCGGGCACCGGCGGTAATCCCATGGTCACCTGGGCGGCATTCCTGGACGAGCCGCAATTGCTGGACCCGAAGTTCAGCAGCCGTCAGGGTCGAGCGCAACACTGGGAGGCGCTGCTTGCCGTGTTGCAGGCGCGCCTGGCGCACTGGAAGGCGCACGAGTTTATGCACGCCGCCATGGCCCAGCGCCTGGTGGTCGGGGTGGTGCAAAGCCCGACGGAGGTGGTCGAGTGTCCCCACCTGGCGGCGCGTGGCTGTTTTGTGACGCTGGAGCATCCCGAAGTCGGCCCGCTCAACTATCCCGGCCCCGGCTTCCTGGCTAACGGGCAGAATCCCGCCGCCGGCGGTCATGCCGCGCCACGGCTGGGGGAACACAACCAGGAGGTGTATAGCGGGGAGCTGGGTCTGTCCACCACGGAACTCGCCATGCTGCGTGCGGCTGGCGTGTTGTAACAATGCCTGAGATCAGATGTTCCTGGGAACGCGGGTGTCTCGCCCGGCTCTGGATGCGGGCGAGACACCCGCGTTCCCAGGCAGTTGCCGAGCCACAACTACACACGACACGGAGGCATGCTATGTCACGTTATCACCCATCCCTCGACCCATCCCTGACCCGTCGGCACCTGCTGCAAGGCACCCTGGGAAGTGGCGCCGGCCTGGTGGCCTGGCATCAGGGCTGGTCGCGCCTGCCCAGCGCTATGGCCCAGAAGGATGCCCCGAGCGGCGAGATGACCTGGGCCATCCACGTCACCCTGGCGCCGTCCTGGCTCGATCCCTCCGAGACCCTGGCCCTCGCCACCCCGTACATGCTGCTCTATGCCGTGCACGATGCCCTGCTCAAGCCCATGCCCGACAACTCCATGGCCCCCTCACTGGCCACCAAATGGAGCGAGAGCGCCGACGGGCGGACGTATGATTTCGAGCTGCGCCAGGGCGTCGAATTCCACAACGGTGATCCATTCAGCGCCGAAGACGTTAAATTCACCTTTGAGCGCTACAAGGGCGCCAGTGCCAAGGAATTCAAGCAGAAAGTCAAAACCGTCGAGATCGTCAACCCGCACCACGTGCGCTTCCACCTGCACGACCCCTGGCCGGATTTCATCACCTTCTACGGCACCATGGCCACCGGCGTGGGCTGGATTGTCCCCAAAAAATACATCGAGAAAATCGGCAGCGACGCCTACAAGAATCAGCCGGTGGGCCTTGGCCCCTATCGTCTGGTGAGCCATCAGCCGGGTCTCGAAGTGGTCATGGAGGCCAACACGGACTACTGGCGCAAGACGCCGCACGTCAAACGCCTGATCATGAAGAGCGTCCCCGAGGCCACCACGCGCCTGGCCATGATGAAACAGCGTGAGGCTGATGTAACTTACGGCATCTTTGGCTCCCTGGCTGAGGAGGTGAGGAACGATCCGAACTTGAAGCTGGAAGTGGTGCAGGGCCAGGCCACGCAGTGGCTCGCCATCGTTGACCAATACGATCCCAAATCCCCCTGGGCGGACACGCGGGTCCGCCTGGCAGCGAACCATGCGGTCAACTGGTCCGCCATCAATGACGCCGAGAATCTTGGCTATGCCAACCTGATTGGCGGCATCATTCCCAAGAAGTTTGTCTATTCTCTGCCGTTTGAGCCCTACGGCTACGACCCCAAGAAAGCGCGGCAATTGCTCAAAGACGCCGGCTATGCCAACGGTTTTGACGCCGGCGAGTGCAGCACCGATACGCCGTATGCCTCGGTGATTGAAGGCGTGGTGAATGACCTCTCGGTCGTGGGCATTCGGGCCAAGGTGCGCCCCATGGAGCGCGCCGCCATGCAGGCGGCGCAAAAAGAGAAGACCGTCAAGGGCCTTACCCGCATGGGCAGCGGGGCCTTTGGCAATGCCGCGACGCGCATCGAAGCGTTTATGTACAGCGGCGGAACACAGTCGTTTCTGCGCGACGCCGACGTAGATGCCTGGTACACGCAGCAGGTCACCGAACGCGACCCCAAGCAGCGCGAGGCCCTGTTGCATAAGATTCAGCAGAAAGTACATGATGAGGCGCGCTTTATGCCGATCTGGGAGAATGCCTTTTTGTGTGTCTCCGGGCCACGGGTGGCAGTGTCCGGGCTGCATGGGGAGTCGTTCGCCTACTCGGCGCCGTATGAAGATGTGCGGCTGAAGTAGGCGCAACATCGTCAGCACCTTCTCCTGACGACGGCTGATACATCCTGGTGTGCCCGATGACCAGCATCTCGGGCCTCTCTCCCCTCCCAGCTCGTGGGCTCTCTGCGCCCCGCGTGACAGACGGGCGACAGAGACCGTGGCCGCGCCGCTGCTGCCGGCAGCACAGCGGGATGTTGGAGAGTGTGGGCATGATGCGAGCGGGGGAAGGCGTCGGGTCTGTCCACTCCACGCGCGCCTCCGCATCACCCTGGCACGAGTTTTGCCGTACGTCATTGCACGAAAGGCATGTCATGCATTATGGTTTCTATCTACCCACACGTGGGCAGACCACCACGCCGGAGGATCTGAGCACGTTGGTGCAGCGCGGCGAGGCACTGGGGTTTCACTCGGTCATGATCGCCGATCATGTTGTCTTTCCCCTCACCATCAGTTCCCCCTATCCGTACACCGTCAGCGGTGCGTTTCCGGGGCATGGCGATGCCATGGAGCAACTGACGCTGATGACCTTCGTGGCGGCGAAAACCACCACGCTGCGTCTGGTCACTAGCGTGATGATTCTGCCGTACCGCAATCCGGTGCTCACCGCGAAGATCCTCGCCACCATTGATATCTTGTCACACGGGCGCGTCACGGTTGGGGCCGGTGTGGGCTGGCTGGAGGAGGAGTTCCGCGCCTTGGGGTCTGCCGAGTTTGCCCGACGTGGCGCCGTGAGTAACGAATATATCCAGATCTTCAAAACCCTGTGGACGCAAGACCCGGCGACGTTTCACGGCGAGTTTTATCAGTTTGAGGCCTTGCACTGCCTGCCGCACCCGGTACAAAAACCGCATCCGCCCATCTGGATTGGCGGCCACAGTCCGGCGGCCCTACGCCGTGCGGCACGCTACGGTGATGGCTGGCACCCGGTGGGGGCCAATCCGGCCATTCCGCTGCGCCCGCATGAGTTGGAAGTGGAATTGGGGACGTTAAAACGCCTGACGGAAGCGGCGGGGCGTGATCCCGAGGCCATGACCATCTCCTTCAAAGCCCCGCTGTACGATACCTCCCTGGCCACCGAACGCCAGGCTGGCTTGGAGCGCCGTCCCTTCTCCGGCACGACAGAGCAAATTGCCGGCGATATTCGCATCTATGGTGGGCTGGGGGTGAGCGAGCTGATCTTCGATTTCCGTAGTGACAGCTTGAGCGAAAGCCTGGAGCGCATGGAGCAGTTCGCGACACAGATCAAGCCCACCGCGAGGGGATGAGGCCGCGCCAGAACCAGAGGGGCACCCCCTCTGGAACTCCCTCCTGCAGTCGCACAGGTGGCATCCCGTGCAAAGCTACGGTCTCGCCCTGCTTGTTGGCGGCGGACTGGGCCATTTCATTGTTCAGCTGCCATTTCATGGAGCAAGTCATGCAAGCACAGGAAGCCCATCAGGAGTCCCTGGCAGCGACCACGGGATGGGGTCCAGCGTATCGCATCCACACGCGCTGCCTGGTTCTACGCTGTTGGCATCCCGCCGATGCCCCACTGCTCCAAGCCGCCATCGCGGCCAACCTGGAGCATCTGCGCCCGTGGCTGCCATGGGCGCAACACGAGCCTGAAGCCCTGCAAGCCAAGATCGAGCGCCTCCGCCAGTACCGAGGGGCCTTTGATCTCGGCCAGGACTTCGTGTATGGCCTGTTCAATCGGGAGGAAACCGAGGTGTTGGGGAGCAGTGGGTTGCACACCCGTGTGGGGGCAGGGGCGCGGGAAATTGGCTACTGGGTGCACAAAGACGTTCTCAACCGGGGGCTGGCCACGGAGGCGACCGCCGGGCTCACGCAGGTAGCCTTTGCCGTCGACCACGTCGCTCGGGTGGAAATCCACTGCGATCCGGCGAACGTCCGGAGCCTCGCGGTGCCCCGCAAGCTTGGCTTCTGCCATGAGGCGACGCTGCGGCACCGCGCTCGCACCCCTGATGGGCGGCCCCGTGACACCATGATCTGGACGCTCCTGGCCCACGAGTATCCGACCAGTCCGGCCGCCGCAGCCGATATAGAGGCGTTCGACGTGATGGGCCGTAGACTCCTATGATGGGGGGGCGTTGGGCGCATCTCCCAGACAACGTCTAATCGCACAAGGGCCTGGAGCTGACTGGGAACAGCGTCCATCCTTCGTCGCTCCCGCGGCTCCCAGCAGTTCAGGCCTGGCGATCGACTCGGTCATCACGACTATGTAGTGGAGTAGATCCGTCTTGGCATCGGTCCGTGGCACACCCCGGTGTGCCACGTGGCTGATGTGGCCATTCTCACCGGTATCATCAGCCTGGCTGAGATCGGGGGCCATGTGGTCCGGGCGGTGCGGCGGTTCAGCCGCACGCGGGCGACGAGCCGGTGCTGTCGCGCCTGGGGGTTCCCGTGGAGGTTCAGCCGCACGCGGGCGACGATCTTAGCGCAACTGCGGGATGACCTGCTGGGCAATCTCGTCCATGAGTGCGCGGATGCGCACCACATCCCCGGTGTTGAGCGCCAGCACCACATGCTCCACTCCCGCCTCCCCATAGGCGTGCAGGTCGGCCCGCATCTGCTCCATGTTGTCACCCGTCAGGCGTGCCCGGTTCGACGCCCGCTGGCTGGAGGCACGTCCGTGCGCTTCGACCTCAATCCGTAGCGACATGGTAATGGCCTCGGGATCACGTCCCGCTCCTGCCGCCAGGGTCCGTACTTCCTCACGCCCGGCGCGGAATTCGTCCGGGGACATGCCGGTGGGATGCCAGCCATCGCCCATGGTGGCCGTACGTTTGATCGCCCCAGGACTCGAACCGCCTACCCACAGGGGAATCGAGGGCGTTTGTACGGGTTTCGGGGAGAATTTCACATCGGCAAAATGCCAGCGACGGCTATGATAACTCGGATCCTGATTGGTCCACAGCTCCTTCATGACGGCTATGCACTCATTGGTCAGGGCACCGCGCTGCGTAAAAGGCACACCGAGGGCGGCAAATTCCTCGGTCATGGCGCCTACACCGACGCCGAGTGTCACGCGTCCACCCGACATGTGATCGAGCGTCGCGGCATACTTGGCCAGTTCCACCGGGTTGTGATAGGGCAGCACCAACACCGAGGTGCCGAGCCGGACGCGCTTGGTCGTCGCAGCGAGGTAGGAGAGGGTCGCGAGCGGGTGGTAGTACGGCTTATCGTCGAGGCGCTCACGGATGTAGCCATTGTTAAACAGATGGTCCATGACCCAGACGGAATCATAGCCCATCTCCTCGGCCACGGGACCGAAGGCCAGCACTTGCTGCGCATCATCAACACCCCAGTTATTTGGAATCGTCACACCAAACTGCATAGCGTCTTCTCCACTGTCGCCCATCGTGGCATCTCTCGTGTGTGTGGCATGCGCGCAGGGTATGGCCCCAAGGACGCTGCCGGCGCATAGTAGCACGTCAGGGCAGGTGTCGGGTAGGGGGCGGTCCTGCGCTCAGGGGCAGTGCTACGGGACAAACAACCAGTAGGACACCGTCTGCACCGTGGTGGGATTGGCATCACGCGGCCAGCGGGCTTCATCAATCCTCGTCGCTGCGAGATCACGTCCCGTCCGATCGACGAGGCGCAGGTACAACGCCTCGCCATCCAGCGCCGCAGCTGTGGCCTCGGTACGGATGGCCTCCTCCAGGCTGAGCGGGGCGGCACGCTGCTCGCGCTCATTGACCTTACGATGGCCGATCTGACACTGCACACCCTGCGCTAGCGCCACCTGGGTGTAATCCTGCACGGTGAGACGTATGGTGCCGTGTGGGGTATCGTACAGCACCTGGAACAGCACAGCGATAGCAGCGGGGGCGTTCTCCAGTGGCATGGTCGCGCAAACCTCCCTAGCGAGTCGGGTAGTGGCAAGAGCGCCTATCGGTATGGCCCGCGTATCCTACGCGACCTCCCGCGGCACGCGCAAGCGCCTTGTGCAGGGCTCGCCGAACAGGCATCCCCGTGCTATGATGCGGTATCCTATGTGCCACAAGCGACCTCTCGGGTGGAGGAAACACAAACGGTGCGTGTCAGCGTGAGTTATTTCCAGCAGCATAAAGCCCAACAGCTCCCTATTGTCATGCTCACGGCCTACGATGCCACCATGGCCCGCCTGGCCGAACAGGCCGGGATCGACGTCCTGCTCGTGGGTGATACCCTCGGCATGGTGATCCAGGGCCATGACACCACGGTGCCCGTCACTCTGGAGGACATGCTCTACCATACGCGGCTTGTCGTACGGGGCACGGAGCGCGCCTTTGTCGTCGGGGACTTGCCGTTCATGACCTACAACATTTCCGCGGAGCAGGCCCTGAGCAATGCCGCCCGCCTGCTGCAAGAGGCTGGGGCACAGTCGGTCAAGCTCGAAGGTGGCACCGGTATGGCCCCCACCATCCGCCGTTTGGTGGATAACGGCATCCCGGTCATGGCGCATATTGGCTTGACCCCGCAGAGCGTGCATCAGCTCGGGGGCTGGCGCGTGCAAGGGCGCACCCGCACCGCCGCCTCCCGCCTGCTGGAGGACGCCCACGCCGTCGAAGCGGCTGGCGCCTATGCCGTGGTGCTGGAACTGGTGCCCACGGAACTGGCGGCCGTGATCAGTCAACGCCTGCGCATCCCGACCATTGGCATTGGTGCCGGGCCAGGCTGCGACGGGCAGGTCCAGGTGATGCACGATCTGCTCGGGCTCTTCGAGGCCTTTGTCCCGAAGCACACGCAGCAGTACGCCAAGCTGGGTGAAGCCACGCGCACGGCGGTGGCGCGCTACAAGACGGAGGTGGAGCAGCGCGTGTTTCCTACCACGGCGCATGCGGCAAGTATGGATGCGGCGCTCCTGGCCGGGCTGTGAGTCTGCACTCCGCACCAAGGCCCCACGCCGTGCCCTGGCCGACAAGCTGGCGTGATGCAGAGAACCTTTGCATCATGGAGACAAGGTAGGTGCGGCTTGGCAAAGCTGGTGGCGCGTGACCGGTCCCGCGAGGGCCCGCAGCGTGCGGTTGCCAAGTTGCCGCAGGCCGTCCTAGTGGGTGAGATGCCACACGCGGCGCTGGACGTGGACGATGTAAGAGAGGTCACACGTGTGAGCACGAGCGCTGTGCCTCGTGTATACTGTTGACTGAGTGTTCTGTCTGCCCTCAGGAGTATAGACGTGGCACCCACACGAGCAAGGCGTCGATGGTCAGGGATATCGCGACCGCAGACGCTTCGCATAAGTTGTTGTCCTTGCTGAAGGAGCGTGTCATGAAACCCACCCTATTCCTTGTGGCCCTGGGCATGGCGGTCGCCCTATGGAGCGCTACGGTCCACAGTCACGAAGCCGCCGGGAAAGGCGAACACCTCGGCGAGGTGCACTTCCCGGTCTCGTGTAACCCCGCAGCGCAGGCCCAGGTTGATCGCGCCGTGGCGCTGCTGCATTCCTTCTGGTTTGCGCCGGCCATCAAGACGTTCACCAGCGTCAGCACGCTCGACCCCACCTGTGCCATGGCGCACTGGGGCGTGGCCACTAGCCTGCTCGGCAATCCCTTTGCCTGGCCACCGTCACCCAGCATGCTCAAAGACGGTTGGGCCGCGGTCACCCAGGCCAAAGCGCTGAACGCCCCGACGCCTCGTGAACAGGGCTACATTGCCGCCGTGGAGGCGTTTTATAAGGACGCCGAGACCGTCGAGCATCGCGCCCGCGCCCTGGCCTACGAACAGGCCATGGAACGTCTGACCCAGCAGGCGCCGGACGACCGTGAGGCGACCATTCTCTACGCTCTGGCGCTGAATGCCACGGCGCTCCCCAGCGATAAAACCTACACCAACCAGTTAAAAGCCGCCGCCCTGCTGGAACAGGTGTTCAAAGAGCAGCCACAGCATCCGGGCGTGGCGCATTACCTCATCCACAGCTACGACTATCCGCCCATTGCCCCGCGTGGCATTGATGCGGCGCGGCGCTATGCCGGCATTGCCCCGTCGGCCCCGCATGCCTTGCACATGCCGTCGCACATTTTTACCCGCTTGGGGCTGTGGCAAGAATCGATTGACACCAATCGTGCCTCCGCCGAGGCTGCCAAAGAGGAACTGCTCAGCACGCATGCGCAAGGCTCCGGCTCCTACAATGCCCTGCATGCGCTGGATTACATGATGTATGGGTATCTCCAGCTGGGGCAAGACAGTGCGGCAAAGCGCATTCTGGACGAGATCCTGGCCATGCAAAAGCTCGATGTCGAGAACTTTCCGGCGGCCTATGCCCTGGCGGCTATTCCGTCGCGCTATGCCCTCGAACGCCGGCAATGGCAGGAAGCGGCGCAGCTTACCCTCCACCCCCGCGAACTGGCCTGGCAGCGTTTTCCGCAGGCCGAGGCGGTCCTGACCTTTGCCCGTGGTCTGGGCGCAGCGCGCAGCGGGAACGTGGCCACGGCCCGCAAGGATTTGGAGCGTCTACAGGCCCTGCGTGACACGTTGCAAGAAGCCAAGCAAGGCTACTGGGCCGAGCAAACCGAGATCCAGCGCCGCGTGGTGGCGGCCTGGCTGGCGCGAGCTGAAGGCAAGCTGCCCGAGGCGTTAGAGATGATGCGTGCCGCTGCTGATCTGGAAGATAGCACGGAGAAACATCCGGTGACGCCCGGCGCGCTCGTGCCAGCCCGCGAGCTGTTGGGGGAGATGTTAGTGGAAAATAATGACCTGGGGGCCGCCTTGCACGCTTTTGAAGCCTCGCACAAAGTGGAACCGAATCGTTTCAAGGGTCTGGCTGGGGCGGCCCAGGCAGCAGTGCGCGCTGGTGAGCGTGAGAAAGCCCGCACGCTGTATACCCAGCTCGTCACCCTGGCGGCTAAGGCGGACGGTACACGACCGGAACTGAGCGAGGCCAGAGCGTTTTTGGCGCAGTAAGCCAAGGGAGGGGCGATCGGCTGGTCGCCCCTCCAGAGTTGAGAGCCTCTCTCGCAAGGCCAGCGCAAGACCCGTCAGCCCGCCAGCTGCGCCCATCCGCGTCGTTGGGGCTTAGTCCGTAGCGATGGCTTGCGACACCTTGCCCAGCAAGCGCAACGTACGGTCCAGCGAGGCCTGGCGATCCGGCCCAGCCACCACCGGAGACGCCAGCACCTCGGTCGCGCCCCAGGCCAGTAACTGATGCAGACGTTCGGCCACCTGCGCTTCATCGCCCCACAGCACCACGCCATCAATCATGGCATCGCTCCAGGTGCCGTCCACCGCTTCAGGATATCCGGCAGCGATAAGCATTTGCCGGTAAAATGGCAAGCGCGGATTCATGATCTGCTCCCGTACGGCGGCCCGGGCCTCAGCGGCATTGTCATGCACACACACCGGGGCGTGCGCAATCAGCGGCGGCACCGGACGCCCGGCACGCTGGGCCCCGGCGGCCATGGCGGGCAGCGCCACGTCACGGAGATACTCACCTGGGCAAATCCAACTAATCGCCCCATCGGCCTCTTCACCGCAGAGTTCAAACGAGCCACGTTGCAAGGCCGAGGCCATAATCGGCACGTCTAGCGCTTCGGCAATGCTGTCGTGGGCTTGGTAGTAAGTGCCGTCGAAGTCAACTTTCCCTTGCTGCAGCAGCGCTTTGAGAATGCGCACGTACTCGCGCAGATGCCCAAGCGGCGCGTGAAACGGCAGGCCCATGGCCTCTATCGTCGGGCGATGACTGGGCCCAACGCCCAAGCGGAAACGCCCCGGCGCCAGGTGGGCCACCACCTGGGTCTGTTGCACCATGACCAAGGGGTGGCGCGGAAAAGTCGGCACAATCGAGGTGCCCAGTTGAATGCGCTGCGTGCGCATGGCGGCGGCCGCAAAGAGCGTGATGCTGTCGAGGCGTGCCCCGCCGGTGGTCATCCAGGCGGCGTGAATGCCCTCGCGTTCCGACTGCTCGATCATGGCCAGGGCTTCGTCGGCCCGATTGCCCCGAATCGCTACACCAATACGTTGTTGTGTCATACGTGTATCTCCTCTGCGTTGTAGAAATCTGCGGTCATGTCTGCGTCGTTGGGGCGTCAGCCCCGCACGGTGTGCCGGGCCGGCGCGTCATCTCCACCTGGGTCCGCCCCCCCCATGCTCAAAGGTCAGGCCAAAGTCGGCGGAGTGTAGCGCGGCCAGTGGCAGCGGGAGGGCTGAGCCTGTTTGCGGCGCGCCAGGATGACCATACACTGTTGAGGCCATCGTCTGCCAGGGCTCATCCCAGATATACGTGCCACCGCGGGGTACTATGGGGTGATGTCCCACAGCCGCTCATCAAAGACCTCTGAGAAACTCCGTCCTTCAGGGCGGAGAGGAAAAGAGGTTGGCAAGTCCGCTGGCCAATTCCCCAATTGGCGCGAAGCGACAAGAGTATTGCCTTGTACCTTAAAACGCGCTATACTCTCTTCTATGGAAACAAAATTCTTAACCAGCGTGCGCCTCAGCGCAGAAGCGAAACGCCTCTTAGCGGTACTGGCCAATACACTCAGTATCAGCCAGTCTGCTGCGCTAGAGCTGGCCATACGGGCGATGGCCAAACGTGAGGGCGTCAAGTGATCCAGCGCCAAGGCTACCACTCCCGGCTGAAGACCACGCCAGCGTTGCGCCGTTCCTTGGCGCAGTACGCTGGCGCGTGCCGCTTCGTCTGGAACAAAGTGCTGGCCTTGAACGAAGGCCGGTATCTGGCAGGTGTCCCCAGGCTGAACTACTACGAAGCCGCGTGGTGGTTGACCCAATGGCGGCATAGTGAGGAGTACGGCTGGCTGGCTGCCGTGTCGATACACGCCTTACAATACTGCCTGCGAGACGTGGAGCGGGCGTACCAAAACCTCTTTGCTGGACGGACAGCACCCCCACGCTTTCGCAAGAAGTTCTTGTCGGACAGCTTCCGGTTCCCTACGGACTTTCAACGTGATGGTGATAGGCTCAAGTTGCCCAAGATAGGCTGGATGCGCTTTTGGAAGAGCCGGGAGATCGCAGGCGCCATCAAGAACATCACCATCCGTAGAGATGGGGACCACTGGACAGTAGCGTTTCAAGCGGAACGCGCGGTGGAACCCCCCGTGCACCCCAGCACAAGCGCTATCGGGATTGACCTGGGGATAGCGACATTTGCCGCCGTGTCCGATGGCACGTTGTATCCTCCATGGAACGCCTATCGGCGCCTTCAAACGCAGCTGGCCAAAGCCCAGCAACGTGCGGCTACAAAGGTGAAATTCTCGAAGAACTGGCAGAAATGCCAGACGGTGATTCGCCGTATCCAGGCCACCATTGCCCGCCGCCGGAAGGACTATCTGCACAAGCTCAGCACCAGCATCAGCACAAACCACGCGGTGATTGTTGTTGAAGACTTGCAGATAGGGAACATGTCCCGGTCGGCACGCGGAACAGCGGAAGAACCAGGGCGCAACGTGGCCCAAAAAGCTGGGCTGAACAAGGCGATCCTTGACCAGGGTTGGGGTATGTTTCGCTCTATGCTGGAGTACAAACAACTCTGGCGTGGTGGCGTGGTGCTTGCGGTCAACCCGCGCTACACCTCGCAAACATGTCCCCAGTGTGGCTGTGTGTCGAAGCTGAATCGCCTGCAACAAGCCCTGTTCTCCTGTATCGACTGTGAGTACACATCCCATGCCGATGTGCATGCCACCCAGAATATCCTCGCTCTCGGGCAGAGAGAGAGGTGAAACGCCTGCGCGCTACGCACGTATCGCTCGGAATCCCCGCCCTTCAGTGCGGGGATGATGTCAAGCACCTGCTCATACCCAGAGGCGGTTGGTGATGGTCTCACTTCTTCAGAAGGGAACTGCCGAACACCCAGCATCAGCTGCGGCGCGCAGCGCCGTCAGCTGCATGCTGTTGTTAGACGTCCATCCGCGTCTTGCTTCGTGGTGCTCAGCCGCCTTGAGATCTTCGCGAACTGCTCAAGTGCTGCCTCAAGCTCGTCTACGATCTCGGCGGCGATGATGTCCGGTGCGGGGAGTGAGTCGGTGTCGGTCAGGCTCTTGTCCTTGATCCAGAAGAGGTCGAGGCTGAGTTTGTCGCGCTTCAGCAGTTCCTCGCTGTCGTAGCAGCGCCAGCGGCCGTCGGGGTTTTCTTCGCTCCAGGTGGGCTTGCGCTTGTGCATCGCACCGGGTTGGTAGCACTCGACGAATTCGTCGAAGTCCTTCCGCGTGATGGGTGACTGCTTTTGCGTGAAATGCTTGTTCGTGCGCAAGTCATAGACCCAGAGCTTGTCGGTCCACGGCTCGGGACGGCCTTCCTTCTTGTCGAAGAAAAGCACGTTGGCCTTCACGCCGTTGGCATACCAGATGCCGGTGGGCAGGCGCAGCAGGGTGTGGACGTTACATTTCTGGAGCAAGTTCTTGCGGACCTTTTCGCACGCCCCGACCTCGAACAGCACGTTGTCAGGCAACACCACGGCGGCGCGTCCATTGATTTTCAGCAGCGAGAACATGTGCTGCACGAAGTTGAGCTGCTTGTTGCTGGTGGAGGTCCAGCAATCCTCGCGCACGATGACCTGATCGTCCTTCTCGGTGTCGCCTTCCTCGTTCACGAAAAGCAGGCTCTGGCTTTTGCCGAACGGCGGATTGGCCAGAATCATCGTGTATTCCTTGCTCCACGGCGCGGCGAGGCTGTCGTGGCCGGAGTGGACGATGACCTTGTCGCCGCCGATGCCGTGCAGGGAGAGATTCATAGCACACATGCGGCCCACCTTGGGGGAAAGCTCCATGCCCTCGACCAGTTCCTCACGCAGCGCCCGCTTCTCGTCGCGGTTCAGTTCCTTCCCGTGTTTATCGAGCACGTATTGGTAGGCGGTGAACAGGAAGCCGCCCGTGCCGGCGGCGGGGTCGCAGATGCGGTCTTGCGGAGTGGGCTGCATCACCTCGACCATCGCTTGAATGACGGCGCGGGTGGTGAAGTATTGCCCGGCCCCTTTGGTGGATTCGGAGGCGGAACGCTGGAGCAGCTCTTCGTAAATCGTGCCCTTCACGTCCACCGGCAGGCTCATCCAGTCTTCCTTATCAATGAGGTTGACGATGAGCTGCTTCAACAGCGCCGGGTTGTGGATGTCGCAGCGAGCACCTTTGAAGATGACACCCAACATGCCAGGCTTGAGCGCGAGCTGTTCAATCGAGTCGCTGTATTGCGTTTCCAGCGCGGCGCCGTCGAGCTTGAGCAACGCCTTCCATCCCAGCTCGGGCGGCACGATGGGCTTTTGGTTGTAGGGCTCTTCGGTGAGCTGGTCCGCCATCTTGAGGTAGAGCAGCATCGTGAGTTGCTCGACGTATTCCACGCAGCTCAATCCGGCCTGCTGCAAGACTCCGGCGTAGCTCCAGGCTCGTTTGCCAATTTGGGATGCGTCAATCATGAAAGTGCTTCTTCCTTGGTCTGCTTCACGGCGCGTTTCGGCGGCGCTTTGGGTTTGGTCTTCTTGGCCGCCTGCGCCTGCCGGGCGAGTTCCTCGCGCTGGGCGGCGATGCGTGTGAGCAATTCGGCGGCGGGTTCGTCCTTCGGGTCTTGCGGGACAAGCTGGCCGGTGAAGGCGTGGCGCAAGATGGATTGGCGCAGCGCCTGCGCGCTCTTCAGCTTCGCATCGAGGTCGGCTTCGAGGTGCTCAATGACGGAGAGTTGGTCTTCGACGGTTTCGACGAGTTCGAGGCATTCGGCAGCAGGCGCGAGCGGGATTACCACGTCCAGAACACTCCCCTGCGAAACATTCCGCATCCCTTCTTTGGTGCCGGTAGATTTGGTCGAAAGTTGGCGGCGAACCCACGGGCTTCCGAGCATCGTTTGGAGCCAGACTTTATCTACGCTTGGACCGTGGAGAAGTCGCATGCTTTTATCGCTCAGCAGCAGACGCGGGCGGCATGACTTTACGAGGACCGACGCTCCGACCAATTCGTAAGTATTGGCTCGCGAGAGAAGAATATCCCCGTTCTTGATTTCATAGTAAGGGTCGATTTTGCGAGTGGATGGCACAGTTTTGTTTTCATTCTCGTCAAAGAAGCCCCACGACATGGCGCTCACTTTGATGATGCCCCATTCGCCGAGATCCGCTCGGCGCGGCACACAGGTGAACGACTTCCCTGCCTCGATTTCACACAGCAGTTCCTCCAGCCGAACCCAGCGCCAACTCGTGGGTAGGAGCGGGAGGTTTGTCGTATCTGGCCCGGCCGGCTCTTGGTATTTCGCCTTCCAGTTCTTGGGTGGGGCTTTACCGGCTTCTTTGAACTTCTGGAGTTGGGCTTCTTCCCAGCGGCGGCGGCGTTCGGCGAGGATGCGGGTGAGCAGGGCGGAGGCTGGCTCGGTGGCGGGATGTTGGGCGCGCCACTCGGCGGTCAACGCACCTTCCACCGCCGCCTTCAGCACCGCCGCCCGGTAGTGCTTCAGCTTCGCCTGCACCCGCTCCAAAGCCGCCACGCCCGCGTCGAGATCGGAGAGGAGTTCGTCGAGTGCGTCGGCGATGCGCTCTTGTTCGGTGGATGGCGCTATGACAAATCGAAAGTCTCGGAATGTTGCGGCGCGCACGCGCATCAGTGAACCGCCAACTCCGGAAGCATTGTGTGCCAAAAAATCGCGGACAGTGTTTTGTCGAAGAAAATACGCCAAATACCTTGGTTCCAGTCCAGGAACTGGAAAGAAGGGAATCCATTCGGTTGAGGCTATGGTCGAGTGTTTAGATTCAGTTTCGACCACCCACACACGATTGATTCTTGGGTTGATTTTGCAGAGCAAGACAGTGTTGGGAACAACGGTTTGTTTGTTCGATCCAATGGCCCGACCGCATACTGTTTCGGGCACGCCCTTCTCGTGGCTTGGAACGCTGCACAGCTCGAACATCTCGTCCGGTCGCCGCGCAGGCTTAACCCCTGTTGCAAGGTCGAACTGAATGGCCCCGAGCGACGTGGCAACCCATCCCTTCGGTAGTTGTTGTCCGTTCGCCTCACTCATGCCGCCAACCTTTCATTCAGTTCCGCGAGCAGCGGCTTGAGTTTGTCGCCGAAGAGGGCGTGCGCTTTGCCGAGGCTGCCGTGCTGGCCGAACCAGCCGTCCTGGAAGTCGTCCGTCTCGATGGCGAGGCTGGTGGCGATGTGTTCGGCCATGCGGTCGAGCCATTCGCGTTGCTCGGGCGTGAAGGACTGGGCGGCGTCGCGTTCGGCGAGCCAGGCGTCGTAACGCGCCCGCACTTCCTCCGCGTAGGGCACGAGGGTGAAATCGGGAATGAGCGCGTGGCGCACGAGGGTGACGAGGTCGGCGAGCTGCGAGCCGCCGAGACCCTTCACCTTCTCGCTCTCCACGGCTTGGAAGGCGCGCCAGAGCTGGGTGGGCGAGGCGGCGAGCGGCGGGATGGAGAGGGCGTCTTTCAACTGGCGGAGGTCTTTGAGGGAGAGTTTCAGCGGCTTGGTGCCGGAGTAGAGGATTTGCAGGGCGGTGAGCTGGTCTTTGTTCGCCGCAATCCAGGCGCGGAAGTCCTTCACCTTGGCCTGCGCCTTGTCCACGGCGGCGGCGTCGAACCCGGCATAGAGCACGTCGTCAATGGAGTGGCGGTCAATGGTCTGTTCGTTCTGGGCACGGATTTCGAGGATGCGGCGGCGGAAGGCGGCTTTGAGGAACGGCGTGACTGCCTGTTGCGCGAGTTGCTCGGTGGCGGTCTGGATGTGCTCGGGCGTCGGCTCGCCGGTGACACCGGGGAGCTGCTTTGCGGCGGCAATTTGCGCGTCGGGGTCCACGGCGCGCATGAGGTCGCCCGCGAGGTCGGGGAAGGATTTGCCTCCGGCGAGTTCCCGCAACTCGGTGAGCTGGGCGGGGGCGAACTCGCGTTGCAGGCGGGCGAGGCGACCGGCCAACGTCGTGAGGGCGTCGGAATCGGTGCCGCCCTGGGCGACGTATTCGAGCAACTCGGGCAACGTGGCGGAGGGCTTGCGGTTGAGCGTGTGGGAGTCGGTCTTGTCCTGCTCGCAGACGCCCACAGCATCGATGATGATGAAGCGCTCCTTGGCTTTGGCGCTTGGGCTGACGACCTTGAACATCGCGGTCGAGTTCGTTGGCGGTGTAGGTGAGATCCTGGCTGAGTTTCTCCAGGCGCTCGGCGCGGGTGAGCTTGTGGCGCTTGTCCACATAAACGCCGGTCGGGTCCGCGACAATGGTAGAGCCGCTCTCGGTGATGCGGGTGCGGATGCGGTACACGTCGAAGTCCACGTTGACGCCGTCGGTGACGGCCTCGTCGTGGCCGTATTGCATGACGAGGTTTTGATTAAAGAAGCCGATGGTCTTCCCGGCGGGCGTGGCGGTGAGGCCGACGAGGACGGCATCGAAGTAAAGAATCACCTGCGCCCACAGCTCGTAGATGGAGCGGTGGCACTCATCCACGATGACGAAGTCGAAGAACTCGGGCGGGATGCCGGCATTGTAAACCACGTCGGGCGGCTCGCCTTTCCACGGCTTGGCGGAATCGAAGCCGGAGCCCTCCTCATTCTCCGCATCGAATTCGGCCTCGCCTTTCAGCATCGAGTAAAGGCGCTGAATGGTGGTGATGACAACCTTCGTGCGGGGTTGATGGAGTTGCTCTTGAGCCATTGGACGGTATAGAGCGTGGGAAACTTTCGCGTGTCGTCTGGCGGGGTGTAGTTGGCAAATTCATCCTCGGCCTGCTTGCCAAGATTGCCACGGTCTACAAGGAACAGGGAGACATTTAACTCAAGATAGATTCGCGAGCTTTCCAGGCAAAATAACTGCTTGATTTCGCATAGGTTTTCTTTCTTCAAAATATCTCAAGTTAAGAGTCTCGGAACAGGATACGCTTGGCCCCGCCGAACTTGAGCAGGCGGTAGGCGGCACTGACGGCGGTGTAGGTTTTGCCGGAGCCGGTTGCCATCTGGATGAGGGCACGGGGATCGGCTTTGGCGAAAGAGGCTTCCAAGTTTGTGATGGCCTGAGCCTGCACTTTCCACAGGCCGGTCTCGTCGAGCGGAGGCAAATGCGTCAGCCGGGCGCGAAGTTGATGTAGCTGGGACAGAGACTCAGCGAAGGTCAATGGCCTCGGAAAGCTGAACACCTTTCGGCTGCGCGGTTTGGGGTCGAGGCCGTTGGTAAATAACGTTGCGGAGCCGTTCGACTCGAAGAGGAAAGGCAATGGGCGTCGATATGCGGGCAGGTCGTCCGGGAGGCCGGCGGCGTATTTCGCGGACTGGGCTTCCACGCCCGTGAGGGTGCCTTGGGCCTTCGCTTCGACGGCACCCAGCGCCTTGCGGTCGACATAAAGCAGGTAATCCGCGAAGCCGAATCCTGATTTCATCGGAAACTCCCGGACGGCGATGCCGCGACCTGCGGTGAGGTCGAGGTCGGCCCGATCTTGCACGAGCCAACCCGACGCAATCAGCTTCGCATCAATCTCGTGGCGGGCTTTCTGTTCGGGGGTCTCGGGCATCAAGTCTCACCTTTCTCTGGCGTGCCACATGGAGTGGACGCCCTCGTCACCTCGGGCGTTCATCAGGCGGTGCGCAGCGGAGCCTGATGAGCCATCTATGCAGACCTTGACTGTGCTGTCTGCACAGAGCCGATTGGCGGCGGGCTGGGTGAACGACCCTGCGGCATGGCCTGTGGGCAGCCCGTAGACAGCAGACAGCCCATCCGCAGATGGCAGGCTGGGAGCCTTACGGCGCGCTCTACCGCTGTATACATACGGTCTGGCGGTTGGGCGCTGGCTCCCAGAGAGGGAGGCCACGCCAGCCTGAGAGGCATCCTGACGGCTCCGTAGGCTTGCACCGGGACACGCCGCGAAACTATAGCATCTCTGCCGGGTTCGCAACACTGTACCGCGGAAGAAAAACACCTTGAGCAAGGCAGAACACCCTGGTGGGCGAAGGACGCCCAACGGGCCATTCTCCTGTCGCCTGAAGGCGACAGCCCCCTTGCCCGGCTTTCTGTGGAGCGGGGCCATGAGGTCGTGTATAGTAGTGGGGCACGAGAACGCTGGTGCACACGCCAGCAGCAACCGCTATCTCCACTGTGGCAGAACATGGCAGCGCAACACCCACCCACAGCACGCCTTCCACAACTTGAACTCCTGCGGGTGATGGCCACCGCCGGGATTTTTGTGTTTCACCTGTGGACTGACATTCCCCTGAGGGCTGACGACAGTCTCTGGCGTCCGGTGCTGGAACGGATACCATTGCTGGGCGCCATTGGCGTGATTCTGTTTAATTGTATGGCGGGTTTTGTGCTGTCGCTGCCGCACCTAGGCCAGGCCCAGCCTCGGCCCCTTCTGAGCCGTCTCATCTTTTTCCGCCAGCGTTTTGGGCGTATTGCGCCGCATTACTATCTTGCCCTGCTTCTCTGGACGATCCTCTGGCTCCTCGTGTCAACCCAGGACCACAGCTGGCTCGCCGTGACCGTGGCAGTGCTCACCCACCTGGGCTTTGTGCATACGCTGCATATCAGCACGTTTTTTAGCATTGTGCCCGCCTTGTGGTGGCTTGGCATGCTGGCGCAGTTCTATATCGTGTATCCGTGGCTCTGGCGCTTGTTTGTGCGCTGTGGGCCGGGGCGTGCCTGTCTCCTCGTCTGCCTGATCTCCTGGGCGGGATGGTTGTGGCTGACCTCCTTGGCGGTTCAGTTTCCTGACCGCCTCAGCACGGTGCACTATCTCAGCTACTTTAACCTCCCGGTGCGCCTGCCGGAATTTGCCATTGGCATGTGGCTAGCCTCGGCCTGGAACCGTGGAGCCAGGCTCCTGCATGGCGCGCCCCGCACCACGGCGGCGGCGGGGCGCGGGGGTATCGTCCCCACGCTGCTCGTGGGCCTGCTGTTCGTGCTGCTGTTGGAGCGCAGTCTGATCCGGCAGCTACCGCACCCGCTGGAGCACATCTATCTGGTGGCCTGGTGTGCTGGCAGTCTCATCGCCATGCTCCGTTGCCCCCTGGCCATGCATCTGGGGAACAGGACGTGGATTCTGGACATTGCTGCGGCGTCGTATGGCATTTACCTGCTGCACCAACCGCTGATTGGCTATGCGAATCTCTGGCTCACCGACGTCGTACCCCCACCCAGTCGGTTTCTCGTCTTGCTCGTGGGCCTGGGGTTCTTGTGCTACAAAGCCGCTCAAGGGCTGAATCTGCTGGTGGCGCGTCTCTGGCGCTAGCGATCCATTGAGGGCTTGCAGCCGGTCTACTGCAATGATGGATGGGGCGTTATGATCGTCTCTCAGGGGCATGAACGTCTAACTGGCCTGGTGCGCTTCATAGCGCTGGATGGCCTTGCCCAGAGCCCGCAAGGGCAGCATGGCGCACTTCACGCGCATGAGGGTCAACGGCACCCCGAGTAAAGCGAGCATCTCCTCGCGCCCCATCTGCTTGACCTCGGCAAGCGTTTTCCCCTCCACGACTTCCATCAACATAGAGGCCGCAGCCAGGCTGATAACACAGCCTTTGCCCTCGAAGCGAATCGCTTCCAGATGCTCCTGGGCGTCGAGGCGGACTTGGATGCAAACTTCATCGCCACACAGCGGGTTGAGGTCACGAATTTCGAAGGTGGGGAGGGTCAGGGTGCCCCGGTGCGATGGATTCTCATAGTGGTCGAGAATGTGGTCTTGATACATCTCATCAATATTCATCGCCGTCGCAGCCTCCTCGCTTCGCCAATCGCTTCCATCAGCACATCAATTTCGCCGACGGTGTTATACACATAGAAACTGGCCCGACAGGTACCGTTGACCCCCAGGACCTGCATGAGAGGCATGGCGCAGTGATGTCCAGCCCGAATAGCCACGCCGCAGTGGTCGAGTACCGAGGCGATATCGTGTGGATGCAGATCCGTGATGTTAAAAGAAATCACGCCGCCACGGGCCTCCGCCTCTGGACCATAGACGGCAATATCTGGGGCCTGGTGCATCTGCTCCAGCGCATAGCGCGTCAGATGCTGGGCATGCGCCAGGACGGCGGGCATGCCCAGCGCCTCGAGATACGCGACTGCCGCCGCCAGACCAACGCCCTCAGCAATGGGCGGTGTGCCCGCCTCAAATTTCCACGGCAGATCCTGCCAACTGGCTCCCGCAAAGGTGACTTCGCTAATCATGTCACCCCCGTAGAGAAAGGGCTCCATCTGCTCCAAGACCTGGCGCTTGCCATACAGCCCACCAATGCCGGTCGGCCCGAGCATTTTATGGCCAGAAAAGGCAAAGAAATCACAATCCAGCGCGCGCACATCCACCGCCATATGCGGGATGCTCTGCGCCCCATCGACGCAGAGGAGCGCCCCCTGGGCATGCGCCATCTGCCCCAGGATGGCGACGGGGTTGATCGTACCCAACACGTTGGAGACGTGCGCCACGGATACCATCTTGGTGCGCGGACCAATCAAGGCGTCAGCGTGTTCGAGATCCAGCCTACCCTGCGCATCAATACGAATGTAGTGCACCACGGCGCCGGTGCGGCGGGCCATTTGCTGCCAGGGTACAATGTTGCTGTGGTGCTCAAGTTGGGTCAACACCACCTCATCCCCAGCGTGCAAATGCTGCAACCCCCAGGCATAGGCGACGAGATTCAGCGCTTCGGTGGTATTTTTGGTAAAAATGACTTCGTCCCAGTCGGCATGGATAAAGCGCGCCACGCTCTCATGCGCGTGTTCGTACGCAATGGTGGCTTCTTCGCTCAAGACGTACACTCCACGGTGGATGTTGGCGTGCGAGTACTCGTAATAGCGGCTGATGGCGTCGATCACCTGGCGTGGTTTTTGGGACGACGCGGCACTGTCGAGATAGACCAGCGGACGGTCATGCACCCGGCGGCTGAGAATAGGAAAATCGCGGCGCAGCATCTCGACATTCAGGGCTGCGGCATCGTGAGAGATGGGGACTGCGGACATGTGGTCATCCTTAACATGGCCTGGGGAGGGTGTAGGCAGCGTCCCTGCCTGCGATACGTATATCGTACTGTACCCGGCATGCGCTCTCCGTGTCAACGTGAGCGCATCGCGCCCCATCATGCGCATGTGAGGACGTATAGCGACGTGGGGCTGTCGACTGTCGTGGCGCCGACTCGGGTTACCTGTGGACAAAACTGTACAAGAGCAGTTGGCACATTTTTCGTATCTTGGCAGAGTGCTTGTGAAGACACAACATAATGTTTTTCAAAATGTTATACATTATGTAGATTTTGAGGTAGTCCAGGCATGTTGGTCTAGACTGTCTGGAAGATGGCGCTGAGGAGTAGTTTTCCCCAAGTTTTCCACATGTGTGCAACAGCGCTGGAGCCTAACTCATTCTTTTTCTGGGCTGTCAGGGCACGTCTTCTCGACGCGTAACCGTTCAGGGGGGTATAACTCTTTGATTTCTTAGCTGTCATTTTGCGAAAAGTATAGAAATCATCGCATCTCGTATCTGCTCTGCATACTAACTCATTGATCTTATATGAGTTATTTGCTGACACCAGGTGAACGGTTACCTCGACGCATGCTGACCGCCTGTGCAGGTGCCAGGCGATCAGCGTCTGTCCGCCGCAGGCACGGCACGCGGCGGGTAGGCGTTACCGTGGCTGTACCAGGGCGGACGTTTGTCCCCATTCACCCTGAAACACAAACGTGTCGAGGGTTTTGCGCGTGCGCGGGGCCAGTTCGCGCTGGCGCAGCTCCTCCGGCAAGGCCGCTGGGTCACCTGGATAGCCCAGCACAATGCCCCCCACGGGCTCAAAGCCGTCGGGCACGCCGTACAGTTCGCGCACCTTGTCGGGATAAAAACCGGCCATTTGGTGGACGAATAACCCGAGGGCTGTGGCCTGGATGCATAGGTTGGCGACGGCGAGTCCGACGTCATGGAAGGCATAGCGATTGGGCTGATTGTTCGAGTCGAAGGTGAGCTTCGTGACCGACACCATGAGCACTGGGGCGTGCGACGCCCAGGCTTGATTCGTCTCCCGCAGACAACTCAGCAGACGGGCATATTCGTCTGGAGTGTCCTTGGTGGCTATGAGAAAATACCAGGGCTGCTGATTGGTGCAGGACGCCGCCCAGCGTGCGGCTTCCAGGAGGCTCAACAACTGGGCCGGTGCCACTGGACGGTCAGCAAAGGCACGTGGACTCCAGCGCTGCGCCAGGAGCGGTTCAATGGGGTAGGTAGGGTCTGCGGGCTTTTCCATAGGATCAACACTCCTGTGAAATGGGGTCAACAATGTTCTGGGGCACAGCGCAACCCGCGCCTCCATGGTTGCGTTGGAGCGCCTATTATCCGACATCATGCACCATGACGAAAGCCGGGCTCGTGAGAAAGTCCTTGAGGAAACGACATGATAGGACATAGTATACAGGCGGAGCAGCTGTTGCGACGTGGACAACGCCTCGCCGCCGCGGAGCGTTTCGACGAAGCCAGTGCCGCGTTGATGGAGGCCCAGCAGCGCCGTCCCCGCGCCGTCGGCCCTTGGCTGCACCATGGGCTGGTGCTGGCGGAGTTAGGCCGACTGCCCGAAGCGGTGCAGGCGATGGAACAGGCCATGGCGCTGCAACCACAGCATCCGGTCTTGCCGGTGTTTGTCGGGCGCATGTATTGGGATCACGCTGACTACAGCCACGCGGCGCATTGGTGCGAGCGTGCCCTGGCCCTCGATCCTAGCAGCACCCACGCCCTGGCGTTGCAAGCCCTGATCGAGCTGTCGAGCGGTCAGGTGCCGCAGGCCTTGCAGCACCTTCTGCAACCGCCGTTGCCGGTGCCCGCGCTGGTGCGCACGTTTTTGTGGCTTGGTCGCAGTCAGGTGCCTTCTCTGCTCCAGCAAGCGAACGCCACCATGCAAGGCCGCATCCTGCTGCAGACCGAACGTGTGCTGCTGCAGCACGCCCCGCAGGCGCAGACCCTGGCGCAACAAGTGCTGGCCAGCACTGCCGCGCACCAGAACGAGCCCCTCGCGGACCGCCTCATGGATGCCATGGATCACAGCATCACCTGGGTGCTGCTGCAGATGCGACGGCTCCACGCCCGCATCCGATACGCGACACAGCCCAAGCCACGGGCTTTGCATCTACGCCTGTTGCAAGCCGAAGATGCGGCGTACAGCGGCCAAGCCGCCACGGCACAGACTCTCTATACCGAGATTGCCCAGCACGCTCCTGAGCTGCCTGGCCTCGATGAGCGCTTGTGTGAGGTGTATTACGCGCAGGGCAAATTTCGTGAGGCCCTACGGTACTTCCAACGCCTGCGTCAAACGCTCCCAGACCCGGAACAGCCAGGCGCGGAGATGGCGCTTTTTCTCGGAGAATTGTACTGCGAGGTTGGCCAGTATGCGGAGGCGGCGGCGCTGTTACGCCGCCCACCCACTGGCCCGATGCGTGATTACCGCTGGGCGTATTATCTGGGTCTGTCGCAGGTGCATGCCGGTGTGTTCCCCGAGGCCCGGCGTGCCTTCATCCGGGCCGTGCAGCAGATGCATCCCAACCTGGTGGCGCTGCGCCTCGGGGAATTGGCCCGATGGGTCTAAATTTATCAAACGCGGCGGTGCCTCATGACAGCCACGGACGGCGGTGGAGCCACGCTGGCGTGGTTTTGAGAGACAGGCGCTAGGACACGTTTTCCAGCACCAGTGACACGACCGTGCGATCATCACCGCCCATGTTGGCCGTCAGCCCTGTGTGCACCTCACGCGGGATCTGATACTCCCCACATAAGCCTTTCATCTGGCGGTAAATTTCTGCCGCCTGCTTCACCCCAGTCGCGCCAACCGGGTGCCCAAAACCCACCAGACCGCCTCCGGCGTTGACGGGGATATCGCCCTCAATCGAGGTGCGACCCGAGCGGATCAGTTCGATCCCATGCCCCTGTTCCGCAAAGCCGATGGCTTCATACATCATCAGCTCGGCAATCGTAAAACAGTCGTGCACTTCGGCGACTTGCACCTCCTGGGGCGTCAGGCCCGCATCCCGTAGGGCCTCTCCCGCCGCGCTAGCCGTGGTGTCCAGGCGCAGCAGGTCTTTCACCTGCCCCAGCGGATTGGTCGCAAAGCCATAGGAACGCACCTGGACACTCTGGACCAGCGACCGACCCAGCTTCTGGAGGCCCTCGGCACTGGCCAGGATCACCGCAGCGGCCCCATCGCTCACCTGCGAGCAATCGCTCACCCGGAGGTGGTCCTTTAGTTCGGGATTTTGCAAAAAGTTGGGGTTCGTCTCACTGGCCGTGGCGGCTTGTTCGAGGGTCATCTTGACGGTGTGCATATGCGCCAGGGGATTGCGATTCGCATTGGCGTAGGCTTTGACCGAAAAATGGGCCAGGTCGCGGTCGGTGAGCCCGTAAGCGGCCTTGTAGGCTTTGGCACGCCGCGCCAGCAAGGCCGGAAACGTAAAATCGTCAATCGAGCGTTCGGTGGCATAGTGCGAGGCCCGCGCCAGATAATCCGCCCCTTCGCGGGGTCGCACCGTGGTCTGCACTTCCGCCCCGGCCACGATGACCACATCGAGCCCCGCCTGGATGGCCTCGATTGCCCCGACGATGCCGACCCCACCAGAGGCACAGGCGGCCTCGACACGCGCGCACCCAATGCCGGACAGGCGCTCGTCGGCCCGCGCCAGCATCGCACCCAGAAAGCCCTGGCTCGAAAACAGCTCGCCGGCAAAATTGCCGACATAGCCGCGTTGAATCAGACTAGGGTCAATGTCGTTCTCGGTGAGCAGCTGGCGTACGACGTTGGCTAGATGCTCTTCGAGCGTCGGATTGTCACGCTGCCCAAAATCCGGGTGGCCCTTGAGGATAAAATCTGGATGGCCCTTGCCAATAAACGGCGTGAGAGCTTGGGCCGCGATGTAGACGGGGCGTATGGGGCGCATGGGACTCTCCTCGGTGTCGTGCGTGGTGACATGTCTATGATGTTAAACTACCCGTGCCGTAAAATCGTAAGCCTGCGCGGCGATAATTTCGACCAAGACAAGGTCGCCGCTGCTCACCTCCCCTTGAATGGTCACACTGCCATCAATCTCCGGTGCCTGACTGGCTAGGCGTCCAACCGCGTCCTGCGTCTCGGTGGCGTCTTCGTCCACCAGCGCCCACAGCTGTCGCCCCACCAGCGCCTGATGCTTGCGTTGGGAAATCTCTTGCTGTAAGGCCATGACGGCGC
Source organism: Pseudomonadota bacterium (assembly GCA_005777235.1). Taxonomy (GTDB): domain Bacteria; phylum Tectomicrobia; class Entotheonellia; order Entotheonellales; family Entotheonellaceae; genus SXND01. The sequence continues at coordinate 6,688 of SXND01000076.1, read as the reverse complement.
GGCGGCGCCGGGCGGCCTCACGGACAGGGACACGGCCAGGCATACTATACGAGGGCGTGCCCTCTTCGTGTGAATAGGTAAAGACGCCGACGCGGTCGAGCTGGGCGCGTTCCAGAAACTGCAGCAACTCGTCCACGTCGGCAGGGGTTTCACCGGGAAAGCCGACAATAAAGGTACTACGGATGGTGGCCTCTGGAAGACGCTGCCGGATGTCATCGAGCAGGCGGTACAAGGTCCGTTGCGTGTAACCGCGCTTCATGGCCCGTAACAGGTGATCGGAGGCGTGCTGCATCGGCATGTCAAAATACGGACAGATACGTGGCTGGCGCGTATACGCATCGAGCAGCGTCGGGCGAATCATCGAGGGATACAGATACAACACCCGTAGCCAGTCGAGTTCGACCGCTTCCTCGCCCAGCCGCATGAGGAGTTGTGCCAGCCCCTGTCGCAGGCCGATGTCCGCCCCGTATTCCGTGCTATCCTGCGCCACCAGAATGGCCTCGCGCACACCGTTCTGCCCTAGGCGTCGTGCTTCGGTGACAATGGAGTCAATGCCCCGACTCTTCAAGCGCCCGCGCATTTTGGGGATGATACAGAAGGTACAGAGATGGTTACAGCCTTCGGCAATTTTGATGTACGTCGTATGGCCTGGCGTGGTCTGAATACGCGCGTCGTTTTCCTGATACAGATAGACATCCTGGCTCAGGTATTCCCGCTGTGGCAGTGGCGCGTGCAGCTGGACTAACACCTCCGGCAAGTGCTGAAAGTCGCCAGTCCCGACGAGCACGTCAATCTCTGGCATCTCGTGCAACAATTCGCTGCCATAGCGCTGCGCCAGACAACCAGTGACGACGAGCTTTTTGGTGCTGTCCAGGGCCTTGATGGCCGCCATCTCCAGGATGTGGTCGATGGATTCCTCTTTGGCGCTTTGAATAAAACCGCAGGTATTGACGATGAGGTAATCCGCCTGCGTCGGGTCGAGCGTAAGTTCATACCCCTGGGCGTGCAGCTTACCCAACATCACTTCCGCATCAACGAGATTTTTTGCGCACCCGAGATTCACCAGGGCGACTTTTTTGCCAACGGCGTGTGTCTCCACACAGTCTCCTTCCCACAGGAACATGACAACCTCCCAGGGTCAGGATGACTCGACGTCTCTTCCCGACAGTCCTGCACGCGTCATGCTAGCATCCGGGACGACAATCACGCAAGCGCCATCCAACAGGCAGCCTGGACCGTAAGGCGCTCGACACGGTGTCAGGGCTGCACGACACGAGGGCGGCTCGCCTTGTCATCATTTTGACACCTTAATGTCGGAAATGTAACATCTGCGCCTCTTCACGCCCCCATGAGCGTCGCATCATCCAAGGTCTCAATACCATCTCTGGCGCGCTATCGTTGATCTCAGTAGGCGGATTCTTCTTTTGTTCCTTCTGCTAAGTATTTTGGCACGAATGTTGCTTATACAAAGGCTAACGGAAACGCACACCGTATACCTAGGAGAGAGTCCATGGCAGCCCTGGCAACGAATTTGATGACTGAACCGACCACGCATTCGACACCACGCCCGATCATCACCACCCTCTATGACCTCGTAGCCGCAGTCGATGACGCCGCAGGGGCTTCCAACGACGCACTCGTCACGGCAACGGTTATGCACCTGATCAACACGCATCAGACCCGTGTGCTGCGGTCGCGGCAGAAGCTCGCCGTTGTCGCAGCGTAACAGGTGTGTCGCATGCGACGTCGCACCAGACAGAGGTTTGGAGACGATAAATGGACCGCAGTTGCCATGGCCAGACAAGCAGCCTGTACGGCGCGGACACAGACCAGGTCCGCGCCGCCTGCACGCTAAAATACCCGCTCTGGTTGGACCTGCACCCCATGCTCAGGGGACAATGTGAGCAGTAAGACATGGCCATTCGGTGTCTCGCCCGTCCAGTTGATCAGCGGTGCCCCAGGATAATAGGCCGTCACCGGCCCCTGACTCAGGTCCGTGAGCACATGCTGATGCCCCATCGCCACATAATCCCAGCCAGTATCACGAATATCTTCGGCAAAAATGGGTGAGGAGCGCTCTGGCTGTTGTTGGCGCTTCGGGAAGAAAAAGCCGTGCGCCATGGCAATGTGCCAGCGCTGATCGTGGCGCGTGGGGATATGCGCTAGGGGGCGAAAATCCGGCGTATGTTCTTCCATGGCCCGCCCCCAGACCACGAGGTCCAGCCCAGGAAACTCGATGACTTGACCGTCCAAGGCCGTAATCACCTGCACATTGGGACACTGCGCTTGAAAGGAGTGGCGATCATAAATGGCGTTGGTGTACAGGCAATCGTGATTCCCCGGCAGAATGACCGTGGGACAGGACAGCCGCCGCAGTTGTTCCTGCGTAAAGGCAATGGTGTCATCGGGCACGCGGTTGTGATCGAAAAGATCGCCGGCAATCAGGAAGACATCGACTTCCGCGCTGATAGCGCGGGTGACAATGGTCTCAAAACAGCGATAATACAGGGCGCGGTGGGCCTGACGTTGTTCGGGTTTGCCATAACTCTCGCAATCCAGATGCACGTCGGCGGTGTGCAGAATTTTCAAGGCACGTCGGGTCGAGGGTTGCACGCCAGCTCTCTTTCTCAGTACAAGAACATCCTATAATTATGGCCATACAGCAGGCCAGGGCAATTGTCTCTAGGCCCTGGCGTTGTGTCAATGTACAATCGCTGCTGCCACGTCGCCCTGGTTGCCGATTGCCCGGCTCGCTCCGGAAAAAGCCGTGACGTGAGGAAGATGCCCTATGCCCCATGCGACAGACCAGCACATCACCTTCCAGGTCTATGATGCGACGGGACAAGCCCAGCACGTGCTCCTGAGTGTGGATGAACGCACCGCACACGGCACGCTCAGTATCTCGCCCATACCCGGTGGCGCCTCCCAGTCGCGAGAGCTCGCTGCCTTGCAGAAAAGCCACGACGGGACGATCCTGAAGTGTAAAGTAGGCATCGCCACGGTCACGTTCACCATTGACGCCACACCGTCCCCGCCGACGCTCGCTCTGGTGGCACGCGCCTTGTTCCCCCTGCTGGAGACGACGTACACGTTGAGTCGGGAAGATCAGCAGCGCCTGGTGGCCTGGAGCGCGGCCCTGCGGCTTGACGTCATGGCCTGAAACACCTTCGGGAGTGACGGGCGCCTGGCAGCTTTGCCTCTTGCGCGTACAACCCATGGGTTGTACGCTTTGCGCATCTGTACAACAAAAATTTTGTGCAGCGTTTCTGTTGTGTAGCTCTAGAGGCACAACCCATGCAGACCGCCTTACGCAACACGTCTCGTCCCATCCGTTGACACCGTAGATCGGGTCTACGAAAATTTGCTGGCCCCCGCTAAACGCGCCTACTTTGATTACTGGAACCAGCGCTTAAGCGAGGAACTGGGACCACCGCAGAGTGACTGGGCCCGACTCGTGCTCAAAGCCTGCGCCCTGGATGCCGCGGGTGCCAGTCGCACCACGCTCACCCAAACGCTGACGCCAGCCGTTGCCGACCCTGCCGACCGTGACAGCATGCTCAACTGGCTGCTCGATGTGCTGCTTAGCGATGACTACCTGACGCAGTCCCAGGCGCAGGGGCACAGCCGCTATCGTTTTCGTTCCAACCTGCTGCGCCAGTTCTGGCTGCGGAGGTTCGTGCAATGACCCCACCCCGACGAACGCCCGCCACCGAGCTGGCGATCTACAACCCCGACTTGCTGCGCAAAGACGATCTCATCGTGCAGTTTGTGGCGCGGCGGGCCTTGCTAGCGCTGCTGCTGGACGACCTGCGGCGCGTCGGGGCCTCGGGTGGCAATCAGCACCACCTGCTCATTGGTACACGCGGCATGGGCAAAACCATGCTGCTGCGGCGTCTGCGCTTTGCCATTGAGGACGATGCCACCCTGGCCACGCACTGGTTTCCGCTCACCTTTCCCGAGGAGCAGTACCACATTGTGCGCCTGTCGGATTTCTGGGCCAACTGTCTGGACGCCCTGAGTGACATGCTCGACGAGCACGGGCGTGAGGCCGAGGCGGCAGCCCTGGATGAGGCCGTCAAAAATCTGCCCGAGGTCGAGACCCAGCGCTGCTGCTGCCGCCCTGGACCTGCTAACGAGCTGGGCCAAGCGTGCCGACAAAGGGCTGGTGCTGCTGCGCGACAACGCCGATCTGATCCTGGAGCGTCTGCGCAAGCAGCACTGGGAACTGCGCGAGGTGCTGTCGCAGCAGCCGCGCCTGGTGGTGCTTGGCGCCGCGCCAGCGCCGATCTCCAGCACGTATGAGTATGCCGAGGCGTTCTACGATTTTTTCCAGGTGCACGCATTACGCGGCCTGGACCTCCAGGAGACGCGCACCGTCTTGCTCACCCTGGCACGCCTGCGTGAGGTGCACGCCGCATGTGGCGGACATGGTTGAGCAGGAGCCGGGGCGCATCCAGGCCCTGCGCGTGCTCACCGGCGGCAATCCGCGTGTCCTCGTAGTGCTGTACCAGGTGCTGGCCCAGAGTCAGGACGGCAGCGTCATCAGCGAGCTGGAACACATTCTTGATCTACACACGCCCTACTACAAAGCCATCTTTGAAGCCCTGCCCACGCAAGCGCAACAGTTGGTGGGGGCCATGTGCCTGCACTGGCATCCCCTCAGCGCCGCCACCCTGGCGGTCCTGCCCAGCGTGCGCCTCGATACCAACCTGGTGTCCACCCAGTTGGACCGCCTGTGCCGCGACGGCATGGTCGAAAAAGCCCCCACACCAGCGGGTGAAAAGCTGCTCTACCAGGTGGCCGAACGCTTTTTCAACATCTGGTACCTGATGCGCGCCAGCCGCCGCCTGCGCCGCAAGCTGGTGTGGTTAGCAGAGTTCCTCGCCATGGTGTATGCCCCGCCCGAGCTACACACCCGCGCCCAGCGCTTTCTGCGCGCCGAGCCCATCCCCCGGCGGGCAGAAATGGCCTTTGCCTATGCCCAGACCGTACATGCGCCAGCCCTGCGCCAGGCTCTGGCCTATGAAGCCATGCGCTCCATGCTGCGCGAGCCCCGCGAGCAGCGCCAGCCCCTTGCCGCGCTGCTAGATTTTGAGGCGGAAGATGGTGCCCTGAAAACGCCCGCTGAACGTCTGACGACGCTATACGAGTTGGAACAGCGGGTGCTACACGCGCCGCTTGACTGGTCGAGGTGTCGTGCCGAGGAGTTTTGGCACCGTCTGGGTGGGGCGTGGGTGCTCAGCCTGGAGGAGAAGCAGCATATTGTCGAGCGCTTGGAGACCATGACCGCAGCGGATATCCAAGCTGTGTTACAAGATATTGAGCGATGGCAAGAGGAGACCATGGCTCTTCTTGGTCTAGAACATACTCAGATTTTGATGGAAGCTCTGCGTAGCGGCGACATGGCTACTCTCACGGATGTGGACGGTGCTGACGCCGCAGCAGAACGGTTAAACGCCCCAGCCCTGCAAACCATCGCCCGCCTAGAACGTGCCCGACGGCAATGGCCCCCACTGTCCATCAAAGAGATTGACGCCCTAGGAGAGATCAGCACCCTCGACACGGATGACGTCTATGTGACGTGTCGCTTCAGCCCGTTGCTGGCAGCACATGCGCATCTACGCGCCGAAGCGGAACAGAGCTATCGTCAGGCCCTGGCACACTCTCCACAGCACCCCTATCTGTGGGATGGGCTCGGCACCCTACTCCTGGACCATCTGCAGCGCTATGAGGAAGCGGAGACGTCCTATCGTCAGGCTATCGCCCTCGCTCCGCACGACGCTACCCTCTGGAACAAATTCGGCGGCCTGCTCATAGATCACCAGCAGTGCTATAGGGAAGCGGAAGCGGCCTATCGTCAGGCCATCGCCCTTGATGCCTCCTTCGCCGCCCCCTGGTTCAATCTTGGCCTGCTATGCCAATACGAGCTGCAGCGCTATGGGGAAGCGGAAGCGGCCTATCGTCAGGCTATCGCGCGAGCACCTATGCACTTCAGATATCTCTGCCAACTTGCCTGGCTTCTTTTCTTGATCGACAAGGATATAGCAGAAGCCGAGGCAAAAGCCCGACAAGCTCTGGAAATTGTTCCTAATAATCTCTACATCACTCACACTTTGGCCTGTATCCTGGCGCGGCAGACACGATGGCCCGAGGCCGCTACTCTAGCGCGATGCTTCATCGTCGAGGGCTACGACGCGTATTACACCGAATTCTGGCCGGACATCGTCCTTTTCTTCAAGGAAGCAGTACGCACTGGCCACGCCGCAGACGCCGCAGCCCTACTCGCTTCCATCGGTTACGAAGACCGCTGGCGGCCGCTGCGCGAAGCCCTGCGGGCCATTGCGGCGGGTAGCGATGCGTCACTGCTGCACATGGCGCCGGAACTGCGCCAGCCAGCGGAAGCGCTGCTGGCGCAGTTGTTGCCGGAAGGCGTCACCCTCAGCAATGCCAGCACGCCGCGCCGTGCCAGGCAGGCACGGCGTAAAGCGGCGGGATAGGGGGGGCGGTCGCAAGAGCATGGCATCGGAAGCGGGGCGAAGGCTGCTGTCAACGACTCCCGCTAATCGCTGGGAAGCGATCTCGCGAGAGCTTGTCGCTGGCGCCGACGCCAGCCAGCAGCCAGAGCTGCTGAGGGACGCGACCCGCAACCTGAGGCGCTTTGACTGGCGCCCGGTCCTTGAATATGGCG
>SXND01000075.1 GCA_005777235.1 Pseudomonadota bacterium | reverse complement strand
TCTTGGGGGTGCCCCGGTCTTGGGGGTGCCCCGGTCTTGGGGATCTCCCGGTCTTGGCGGTCCCCGGTCTTGGCCTGCGCGTCGCGGGATGGTCTCTCCTCCTGTCTTGGGGGTGCTCCCCCGCGCCTTCAGGCTCCGAACTACGTATTCGACGGAAACTTTCCGTCTATCCCATTTGCTGGTTAGACAGAAATTTTTGCGCTACAATACGTGTGTATACGGATAATTTCCTGATAAGACCTCAACAAAGAGCCTTTCAGCGCTAAAAATTTCTGCCTTTGCCCAGCCCATCCGCGTCGTTTTGCGGCATGGCCCACAAGCTTACAGGGTGGAGTATAAAGCATGATTGCTGACCATACAATCCCCAGGGAGTCACTCATGTTGCACGCACCCCCGAAACAATGGCTGGACCGGATGCGTGAGGTCTTACGCCTCAAGCACTCCGCCATTCGTACCGCGACCGCGTCTCTTGACTGGGCCCGACATTGTATCCTGTTCCATAGCACGCGGCATCCGAGACGCTGGGCACACCGGCCATCGCTGCCTGGCTGACGCACCGAGCCGTGGAAGGACGAGTCGCCTCTGCGACACCGAGTCAGGGCCTCAGCATATAGTTCTTGTTGTACATATTGGTGCTGCAGATCGAGCTGGACGGCGCCATCGCGCTCGTACGGGCGAAGCCCCCGCGGCGCTGGCCAGTCGGTCTGACGAAGGCGGCAGTACAGGCCGTGTAACAGCGCGCCGCAACCGCTGTGCGTGCCCTATGCCTCGGCCCAGCACGGCGTGAACCCCTGGCTGGGCGGACGGGCTCGCACGCGGATGGAAGCGTTTATGCAGCGTGTGGGCTTTGCCTATGACGCCGAGGCTCTGCGCCTTGCCCCACCCGCTCACCTCACCGTTGAGCTGGCGGTGCTGGCGCATCTCTATCCCGAGGAAGACACCGCCGCGGCCATCCACGAGTTCCTGCACGAGCATGTGCTGCCGTGGGCCCCGACGTATTGCGCCGAGGTAGCCACGGCTGCCACACTCAGCCTGTACTGCATGGCGGCGCAACTGGTGAGCGCGCTCCTGGCAGACGAGGTGCCAGCCAGGGCGTAGGCCACGCGCCTCACCTGCCGAGCCAGCCACGCATCCACTGCTGGTCGGCCTCGTCAAAGGCTGGCGGCGGCGGCTGTGTATAGTCGAGCGACTCTCATACGCGGCTTCGTCATAGATTGCCACCAGGGCCGCTGGTAAGTCCACGACCACATCCTCATCCTGTGGCTGCAACGGCACAGGAATGTGCGGCAAGGACTGGCGGACACTCCATGGCCACACCTCGATCAGGCGCGCCTGCTGACGCAGGAGCGTAATCAGATAATGGCTGTGCGGCAGGCGCGGGTGCGCGAAGGGCCGCGTCCCACGGCGTAGCAGGTCAAGTTCGAGGAGATGGACTCCGGCTTGATAGAGCCGCTGACGCTCCCGGCGATAGGTCGTCAGACCTGGCTCACGCTTATTGACTGGTGAGAGGATTGCGATACCCGTCACCAGTTGATGGTGGGCGGTATCATGGATCTCGATGCTAATCAGTCTGACCTCCACGGGCATAAGCACCGGCAGTCTGAGCAGTGCCGGCGTGGCCTCCTGGTGCAAGAGGCCTTCCGCCGACGCTCCCGGCCCAGCCGTCTCTCCAGCGTGGCTCTGGAGCACCTCTACATCAGGATACATAATCCCTATCTCGCTCTCGGGAGCACTGTCTTCTACGACGGAGACAGCCAAGCGAGCCGTATAGCGTGGCCGCAGCAGTGGGGTGAGTTGTTGACGGATCTTATTGGCCAGAGCCTGGTGCACGTCAGGCCACAGGTAGCCCTCTAAATATGGATCCATGCCGGGAAATGGGGATGGCATTTACTGCCCTTTCGCGTGGGGGCCTTCTCAAAATACAATACGGTGTTGCTTTGGATAACAAGATATATAGTGTATGTGACAGCGTCACATCAGCAAGCACATACCAGGATGGTACGCGACGACTATCAGTCCGCAACGTCGTCCCATGCCGATGCTTGCTGATACCGCGTCGTCATCGCAGGCCGTGTAGGGGTGCGTGAGCTCAGACAGTCATCGCGGAAGTCCTAGAGCAACCCTTTACTCTGTACAAGATATGGATGTATAGTAGCACCGTCACCCCGGAGCTTTGATCCTACCTCGGCGGTTTTCATACCGGCACCCCTGCGGCAAGGAGAGCGCAACGTATGGCGCGTCAGTTCGATATTCCCGTTTTCTACAAGAGTTCTGTGATCTCTCGGGTGAAAACAGCCCGGCACATGCAGGATCCACGCAAACGTGATTTGCTCCCAACCGTACTCGATTTTGGTGCGGTGCGGTTTATTTTGGCGCGTCATTTTGGTTTTTGTTTCGGTGTAGAAAATGCGGTCGAGATTGCCTACAAAACGCTCGAAGCGCATGCGGAGCAGCGCGTCTTCTTTCTCAGTGAGATGATCCACAACCCCAACGTGAACTGGGATCTGCAAGAGCGTGGCGTGCGGTTTATTTTTACGTCGTCGGGAGCCCAACTGGTGCCGTGGGACGAGCTCACTCCGGCAGACATTGTGGTCGTGCCAGCGTTTGGCACGACCCTGGAAATCCAGGAAACTCTCGCAGAGCGGGGTATCGATCCCTACACCTACAATACCACCTGCCCCTTTGTTGAGAAGGTCTGGAAGCGCAGTGCGCAGTTAGGAGAAAGCGGCTATACAGTAGTGGTGCACGGCAAAGCGACCCACGAGGAGACGCGGGCGACCTTTTCGCATAGCATTCGCAGTGCGCCCACGGTGGTAGTACTTGATGTCAAAGAAGCCCGTATCCTCGCGGAGGTGATTCAGGGCACGTTAGGGACTGAGGCGTTTATGACGCATTTTGCGCATACCTGTTCCGCTGGTTTTGACCCGGCGCAGCATTTGGTACGCATTGGCGTGGTGAATCAGACGACTATGCTGGCCTCAGAAACCTGGGAAATTGCCCAGATGCTGCAACAGGCCATGGTCGAGCGCTATGGAGCCGCCCAGCTGCCGAGCCACTTTGCCGACACCTCAGACACGCTTTGTTATGCCACCAACGAGAACCAGAACGCCACCTATGCTTTAATCCAGCACGGCGCCGACATCGGGCTGGTCGTCGGGGGCTACAATTCGTCTAATACCTCACACATTGTCGAATTATGCGAGGCCGCCATGCCCACGTATTTTATTCGCAATGCTGATGAGATCGCCTCGTCGCAGAACATCAATCATTTCAAGTTACATACTCGACAAATGGCCACAACCGCGTCCTGGTTGCCTGCCAAGCGCCCTCTGGACATCGCGCTCACTTGCGGCGCGTCGTGTCCAGACGCCATTGTCGAGGGCGTGCTGTTTCGCGTGCTTTCCTTCTTTGCGGCCACGCGGTCTCTCGAAGATGTGCTGCAACCGTATCCAGAGTTGCAACGGGGCGCGTAGAGACGGACCAAGCGACCGTGTTGCCGGGGTCCGTATAGGCCAGCATAGAGGCGGGCTCAGCCAATCGCCGCAAGTTCCAGGCGTCCGCCCCAGCGCATCTGGGCCGCCGCCGCTAAAGCCTGGTGCTCAGGCTGCGTCAACGCCGGGTCGGCTTGCAACAACTCAAAGGCCGCCCGCCGTGCTTGCTCTAAGCAGGTGGTATGGTGCAACACATTGCCCACCCGTAATTCCGGCAGACCCGATTGCTTGGTCCCCAGCAACTCCCCTGGACCACGGATCTGGAGATCGTGTTCCGCGACGTAAAAGCCATCCGTACTTTCTTGCATCACCCGTAAGCGCTCGCGGCCCTCTTTGCTCAAGGCGGGCCCGGTGAGCAGCGCGCAATAACTTTGCGCTTTCCCACGCCCGACACGACCCCGTAACTGATGCAACTGCGCCAGACCGAAGCGCTCAGCGTTTTCAATCAGCATCACGGTGGCATTCGGCACGTCGACGCCGACTTCGATCACCGTCGTGGCGACGAGGATGTCCACCTCGCCCTGGACAAAGGCTTGCATCACCACATCTTTGGCGTCCGTATGCAGACGGCCATGTAGGAGTCCGACCCGATACTCCGGGAAGACGTCCTGCTGTAAATGGTGCGCCATGGCCACGGCCGCACCGAGGTCGAGGGTGTCCGATTCTTCAATGAGAGGATAGACGATGTACGCTTGATGCTTTTTCTTTACCTCGCGTCGTACGAGGTCGTATGCCTGCGTGCGCCGGCTTTCTCCCAACACCGTGGTACGGACGGGCCGGCGATTCGGTGGCATCTCGTCGATGACGGAGAGATTGAGATCACCGTAGAGGGTCATGGACAAGGTGCGTGGGATGGGCGTTGCCGTCATGACCAGGACATCAGGGGTTAACCCTTTGTGCCGCAAACTGGCACGTTGCATGACCCCAAAGCGATGTTGCTCGTCGACCACGATCATGCCGAGCTGATGAAACTGAATCTCGTCATAGAGCAAGGCGTGCGTGCCCACCAGCAGGGACACGGCGCCCTGCTGTATGCGTTCCAGCAGCTGTTGGCGACTCTTACCCTTCACCGTACTGGTGAAGAGGGCCACTTCCAGGTCCAACGGCTGTAGGAGGGCGCGCAGGGTGGACAGATGTTGCTCCGCCAAAATTTCCGTCGGGGCCATGATGGCGGCCTGGAAACCGTTCGACACCGCCATGAGCATGGCCAGCAGCGCCACGATCGTCTTGCCGCTGCCGACATCGCCTTGGATCAGGCGGTTCACCGGGTAGGGGCAGTGCATGTCCGCCAGAATCTCCCCGACGACGCGGTGCTGCGCGGTGGTGAGACGGAAGGGTAAGTGCTGCAAGAGGGTGTCGCCATAATGATTCGGCTGGGTATAGGGCATGACACGGGGGATACGCTGGGCAGCGCGGTGCCGTGAGGCTAACCCCAGTTCGAGCAGAAAAAACTCCTCGAACACGAGGCGGGCGTGAAAGGGCGTCTCCTGGCTGTTACACAGCAGCAAGTCCGCCTGGTCGTCTGGAAAGTGGACCTGCCACAGGGCTTCCGCCAAAGACGGGAAGGCATGCGCCTGCCGCAAGGCCTCCGGTAAGGTCTCCTGCACCTGGGGGAGATAGGTGTCCACCAGGGTTTTCATCAGGGCGCGCCGACTTTTCTGCGCCAAACCCGCCGTGAGGGGATAAATCGGCACCACCCGCCCAAAATGCACCTGCGCCGCATCGTCGTCGTCGAGCACTTCGAGGTCGGGGTGCACGACCTCCCGCACACCCGTGTAGCGATCCAGCGTCACCAGTCCGCTGCCCACTACGCGTGTCCCGACCGGAAATCGGGTCTGCAAGTAGCTCCCACGCGTCTGAAACCACTTGCACAGCAACGCCCCGCTGTCGTCCTGCACCAGGAAGGTACTTACGGACTTCCCCTGTCGGGTGGGCTGTGTCTGGAACGTCGTCACGGTGCCACAAAAGACCTCGTGTTTCCCCAATTGCAGCCGCCCGAGTGGCGTCATCCGACGGCGATCCTCGTAGCGTGTGGGGAGACACCAGAGGAGATCGTCCACCGTGTTGAAGCCCATTTTGGCCAGGAGGGCCGCACGCCTGGGCCCCACGCTGCGGAGCGTGTCCAGGGGCTGGGCTAACGATGGGCACCCCTCCTCGGGAGGTGGCGACACCGCACGTGGCGTGGCAGGCCTCGCGGGCCTCGCGGCCCGGCCCGGCTCCGCTGCCGTCGGCACTGGCACTCGCACGAGCGGCGTGGCAGCCCCAGGCAGCAGCGCCCGCATCTGCTCTAAGAGTGCGACCGCCTGCTGCACGCGCTCCTGTTTGCTCGCCAGCGACAGGGCATCGATCCCCTGCACGGTCTGGAGCAGGTGCTGCACGAGGGCGAGGAGAGCCGGGGGTAAAGGGGCTGCCTGCAGCGCTTGCACATGATGTCGAATGTAGGCCTCGAGATCACGCAGTTTGGCGAGATGGGAAAAATGCTGTCGTGTGGCGTAGTGCAACGGTTTGGCGATATGCTCCAGGTGCGACTGCACATCAACCGTCCCTATCGGGCTCTGCTCCAGGCGCTCTGTGGTCTCTACCATGGGGAAATCCTTGCGACGGTGGGAAGAATGTGCTAGGTTTGCAAACAACTGAACGCTTGAAATCTTCTGTGGGCCACACTTGGAGCCTGCAGACTTTTATGAGTAAGGATCACATCATGGCAAAACGCTGCGAAGTCTGTGGCAAGGGACCACGTTACGGCCACACCATCAGCCACGCACATAATCTCACCAATCGCCGTTGGAATCCCAACTTACAACGGCAACGCGTCCAAACGGCCGGAGGAACCAAACGCATCAAGATTTGTACGCGCTGCATCCGCTCCGGCAAAGTCCACAAGGCCTCCTGACCCTTACGGATGCCACTTGCCCCAGCGTGAGAGGCTTTTGACGCGCTCGACCGACAGGACACCCCGTAAATTTTCCACACGGTGGATGATGGTATTGAGGTGGGCAATATCACGAATATCAACCGTGAACTCTAAATACGCCTTCTGGTCCTGACTGGTAGTCACGCTGGCACGACTAATGTTGCCGTCACAGGCCGCAATCGCCGAACTGACTCCTGCTAACACGCCCTGTTGGTCATGCGTGACGACCGTAATACGCGCCGGATGCAGTGTTTCTTGCTGTCGATCCCACTCCACAACCACACGCCGCTCGGGATCATACTCCAGCTTCTCGACACTGAGACAGTCCGTTGTGTGCACGGTCACGCCACGGCCACGCGTAATATAGCCCACCACGCTATCGCCCGGCAGCGGATGGCAGCACCGGGCAAAGTTCACCAGAATATCGTTCAAGCCTTGCACGATAATGCCGTCATGCCGTGGCGTGCGTGGCACGGGGGTGAGCGGCTTGGCTTTTTGCTTGCGTTCCTCAATGATGTCCGCCGGCAGCAAACGATGCACCACTTGCAAGGCGGAGACGCGGCCATACCCGACGGCAACCAGCAGATCCTCCGCCGTTTGATAGCCTAAGTACGGCGCCACCGCGCTCAGGGCCTGATGTTTCATGTAGGCATGCGGATTGGGGACATATTTCTGCGCCTCACGCTCACAGACCTCGCGCCCGAGGGCCAAACTGCGCGCCTTATGCTCAGTCTTTAACCAGGTTTTAATCTTCGTCCTGGCCCGCGAGGTGACCACCCAGCGTAACCAATCACGACTGGGGACGTGCGTTGGTGAGGTGAGAATCTCCACGGTGTCGCCATTGCGCAACTGATAGCGCAGCGGCGCAATACGCCCGTTGACTTTCGCACCCATGCACTGATGCCCAATGTCCGTGTGCACCATATAGGCAAAATCCACCGGCGTGGCGCCACGTGGGAAGGTCCGCACTTCGCCACGCGGCGTGAACACATAGACCTCCTCCTGGAACATGTCGATCTTCACGGTCTCCATGAACTCCAGCGGATCGGCCACGTCTTGCTGCCACTCCATGAGGCGTCGTAGCCAGGCAAAACGTTCATCCTGCTTGTCAGAGGCGACTTGCCCTTTATAGCGCCAGTGGGCCGCGATCCCCTCTTCCGCAATGCGGTGCATGTCCTCGGTGCGAATTTGGAGCTCGACGCGTTCGTTCTCGGGGCCGAGCACGGTGGTATGTAGGGATTGATACATGTTTGGCTTGGGGAGCGCGATATAGTCCTTAAAACGTCCGGGAATCGGTTTCCAGAGCGCATGCAACATCCCAAGGGCGGCATAACAGTTGCGGACGGTATCGGTGATCACCCGCACCGCGAGAATATCGTGAATGTCCTCAAACGGCAGCTGTTGCCGTTGCATCTTCTGATAAATGCTGTACAGATGCTTCGGACGGCTCGCGATGGTGCACGGAATGTGGATCTGCGACAGTTCACGCGCGATGATCTCGTGCATGCGGCGCAAATAATGCGCTTGGGACTCCTGCGTGCTGGCCAGGCAGCGTTCCACATCCTGATAGGCGCGGGGGTTGATATAGCGAAACGACAAATCTTCGAGTTCCGCGTGTATCCAGCCAATCCCCATGCGGTGGGCGAGGGGCGCATAAATATCCAGCGTCTCCTGCGCCGTCCCGCGCTGTTTTGTTTCCGGCATGTGTTCTAAGGTGCGTAAATTGTGCAAACGATCCGCCAGCTTGACGAGAATGACGCGGATGTCCTGCGCCATGGCGACCACCATCTTGCGGAAACTTTCGGCTTGACGTTCTTCCCGGCTGGCAAATTCTAACTTGTCGAGTTTGGTCACCCCTTCGACCAGCACCGCGACATCATGACCAAAACGTTCAGCCACTTGCTGCGCCGTGACCCCAGTGTCCTCAATGGTGTCATGCAACAGCGCACTGGCAATCGTCATGGCATCCATTTTTAATTGGGTGAGGATGTGGGCCACAGCCAGGGGATGGGAAATGTACGGAATGCCCGACTGACGCTTCTGTTCTTTATGGGCTTCAGCGCCGAACTCATAGGCCCGGCGAATCATGGCAAAATCGGCTTTAGGATGGTATTGTTCCACTGCACGAATGACGTCATCAATGGTCGGGGTGTCGAGTACCGGCTCGTGGATGCTCAGCATTGGTTTTTCCTCGCTTATATCTGGGGAAAATTCTACGCAGAGAGCCCGCGAAAGTCAAGCAGGGATACGGGCACACTCCGACCACACTCTGGCGTGGAAAGAGACTTGCGCTTTGCCTGATCGCACCATATAATGCCTTGAATTTGTTTGCGATGCAATAGAAAGGCAGCAGAGATATGCGGCTCCGCAAGAAAATGATCGATCATCTCGCGAAAACCGTGGCGGATCGGCTGCTCACACAGGGGTTGGTGACGGTGGAGGGCTCACGGGAGAAGGTCGTGGCGGAAATCAATCGACTCGTGACCAATGATTTGCTGGTCGAAGATCAGCTCAATGAGGAAGTCAAAGCCATGTTACGCGTGCACACGGCGGAGATCGAACGGGGCAATATTGATTACGCGCGGATGTTTACCATGGTCAAACGCAAGCTGGTCCAAGAACGTGGTCTGATTCTGTGACTACTCCCCGGCCTGAAGGCCGGAGCTTCCAGGGACAAGTCCCAGAGATTGTAGCCCCAATCTCAAGATGTTGACGGCGGCATGATGGTCCCTCTCGAGTGTCAAGCCGCAGCACGCGCACTGATGGATGCGGACTGCCAGCGTCTTTTTCTGGCGGTGCCCACATCCAGAGCAGTCCTGGCTGGTATACGCGGGGTTGACGGCCACGAATCGCCTACCGGCCCATGCTGCCTTGTACGCGAGAAACGTGGCGAACTGCGACCAAGCCGCATCCTGAATACTTGTGGCGAGGCAATGATGGTGCACCATGCGATGGACTGCCAAGTCTTCCACGGCAATCACGCCGAACCTGTTGACCAGACGACGGCTCTCTTGATGGGCAAAGTTCGTGCGTCGGTTGGCAATGCGCTCATGGACACGGCGCACAATCGCCCGTCTCTTGCGGCGCTCAGGCGTGCCACGGGGGGCCGCGGAGAGTTGGCGCTGGGTGCGCTTCAACTCGTGCTCATCGGTGCGCAAAAACTTCGGGCAGGGCGTGCTCTCGCCGGTCGAGAGCGCCGCAAAGCTCCGCAGTCCGACATCAATGCCGACCGCGTCGTGCGACGCGGGCAGCGTCGCGGGCGTGCACGCACAGGCAATGGTCACGTACCATGTGCGCAGCGACGACCGCCGAATGGTGCAGGTTTTGGGTTGCCCTGCGCGTGGACGGTGTTGGACGACACGCACAGCACCCACCTTGGAAAGCTTGAGGACGCGCTCCCCCATCTTCCAGCCCAGACCGTACTGCGGGTAGGTCATCGAGTCATAGCGTCCATACCCACGGAAGCGCGGGTGGCCCGGTGTCTCCCCAGCCTTGCAGCGCCGGAAGAAGGCTTTGAAGGCCAAATCGACTCGCAGCGCCACATTCTGCAAGACTTGGGAATAGACCTGCGAGAGCGCAGGACACTGCTGTTTCAGTACGGGCAGCGTGACCGTTTGGTTATAGTAGGACAGCGACTCCTGACGTTCTTCCCAGGCGCGCGTGCGGGCTTCCAGGAAGTGGTTGTAGAGCGTGCGACATTCCTCCAGCTGGGCTTCCAGCCGGTGCGCTTGCTTCTCGGTGGGTCGCAGTCGGTATTTCATTGTCATAAGCATACCTGTGAGTCTAGCTTATGGGATGGCAAAAGTCCAACAGGCATCGTGCCGGCTCAGAAGCAGGCCATGCCTGCTATCCCCGCCCTCAACGGCGGGGCTTTACGGCATCTTTAATAAAGGGGCGGTGCATGGGTTTATCACGCGAAAAGCTCAACCATTTGTCACAAATTCTCACCCAGGGCTGCGCCGATCTGCCGGGGACTACCCTCCATGCCGCCGAAAACACCGTCCGCCTTGAGATTGTGCGTGCTATGCAGGACGCCCTCAAACTCGAAGAAGAGATTGAGGCAGTCGTGCGGCGCACGCTCCACTCCTATTCACGCCGCATTATGGAAGGCAGTCGCGAGTGGGATATCATGTACCAGAAATTGTATGACGAAGAATTGGATAAACGTTAAGAGCCTCTCCCAGGAGGCTCTGCAAAGGCCCGTCCGTATCGTCTGGATAGGCCTTCAGCACCCTGCCCGCATGACGCGGCGCCTTAATACATCTGTTCAATCTCCTGCTGATATTTCTGGATCACAACCTTGCGTTTGACTTTCAGCGTCGGGGTGAGTTCTCCACTTTCGGGCGTAAAATCCGTCGGCGCAATGACAAATTTTTTGATCGTTTCATAGGAGGCCAGCCGCTGGTTGAGCTGCTCCACGCGTGCCGCAAGTAACGCGACAATCTGCGGATGGCTGGCGAGCGCCTGCGGGGTACCCGCAGCAATGCCGTGCGCCTGGGCATAGCGGAGCGTCTCGTCCACATCAAGAGTCAGGACGGCAGTGAGATAGGGACGACGATCCCCGTAGACCATGGCTTGGCTGATATAGGGGTCGGTTTTTAAGAGGTTTTCGAGATTCTGCGGGGCGATATTTTTCCCGCCCGCGGTCACAAGCAAGTCCTTCTTCCGATCCGTGATCCGTAAAAAGCCCTCGGCATCGATTTCCCCAATATCTCCTGTGGCAAACCAGCCATCCGCTAAAAACACCTCGGCTGCCGCCTCTGGCTGTTTATAATACCCCTTGGCGATGTTGGGACCACGCGCCACAATTTCCCCATCGGCAGCAATCCGCACTTCGACGCCGGGGAGCGCTGGCCCGACCGTGCCAAAACGATAGTGCGCCTGCGAATTCGCGGTCAGGGCAGGACACGTCTCGGTCAAGCCATAGCCTTCCAGGATGAGCAGGCCGGCGGCATGGAAAAACTCGGTGATTTCTTGGGCCAGCGGTGCTCCACCCGAGATAAAATACCGCAGACGTCCCCCCACCAGTTGCTGCAACTTTTTGAAGACCAATTGGTACGCCAGGCGCTGCCGCAGGCGCAGCCCAAGAGGGAGTGGTTGCTGCTGTTGTTGCAACCGACTAGCCTGCCGCCCCACACGGACACACCATCGAAACATGGCCCGTTTGAGCGCCGAGCCATTGTTGCCGGAGGCTTGCACACGGGCATAGATTTTTTCATAGACCCGTGGGACTCCCATCACCAACATCGGACGCACTTCGCGCATGTTCTCCCCGAGCGCCTCAATACTTTCGGCAAAGGCGGTCGTCAAACCGACATACACGCCCAAAAACGCCTCCAAACGGGCAAAAGAGTGCGCCAGAGGCAAGAAGAGCAGATCAATGTCGCCCTCCTGCACGCCCATCACCTGTCCGCAGCTGTGCACCATAAAGAGATGATTGCCGTGCGTTTGCACGACACCCTTCGGTGGCCCGGTCGTCCCTGAGGTGTACACGTAGGTGGCGTCATGGGCGGGCGTGAGCCGCTGCACACGGGCGTCGAGCTGTGCGGCCTGCTCGGTCGCCGCCGCGCCACGCTCGAGGAGATCCTGCAGGGACAACAGCATGGGATCAGACTGCGGCAGATGGCCGTCTATGAGCACGATATAACGCAGCGTCGGCACAGTAGCGCGCACCTGGGACAGCTTGGCAAGTTGCTCCAGGGTATCGACACACACCAGCGTGACCTCAGCATTGTTGAGGATATAGGCCACCTGCTCCGGCAGCGACGCTGGGTAAATGGGCACGGTGATACCCGCAGCCGCCATAATGCCCAGGTCACACTGCACCCACTCCGCGCGGCTATTGGCCAGGAGCGCCACACGGTCGCCCGCCTGGATCCCAAGCGTCAACAACCCCTGGGCAATGTGACGCACCCGGTCATGCATCGTGTGCCACGAGATGGCCTGCCACGTGCCGCCCTGTTTCACCAACTGAGCTGGCCGCTGACCACGGCGCGCCGCCCGCTCAAAAAACATCTGGGGAATGCTCCGCAGTTCCACTACAGTCCCTCCCTACTCTCTGCCGCGGGTGGGCTTTCCAGCATGACAGTCACGGGGCCATCGTTGAGTAAACTGACGGCCATATGGGCCCCAAACATGCCGTGGGCCACTGGCACCCCGTGGTGCGCCACCGCAGTGAGAAACGCCTCGTAGAGTTGTTGCGCCACCGCTGGCGGTGCCGCCTGGACAAAAGACGGCCGTCGGCCTCGACGCGTATCAGCATAGAGCGTAAACTGGGACACGACGAGGACGGCGCCATGAATGTCCTGCACGTCGAGGTTCATTTTCCCCGCCGCATCCTCAAAAATGCGCAAGGTCACCGCTTTGGCCGCCAGCGCCGTCACATCACGCACCGTATCCCCCTCCCGCACCCCGAGGAGAATGAGCAAGCCTCGGTCGATCATGCCAACCACCGCATCCTCCACGCGCACTTCAGCATGCGCGACACGCTGGAGCAAAGCTCGCATCACTCCGATTCCTCGCCAGGATTCATGCGCTGACGTCTCCCCCACGACCACGCCGGAGCGCCCGGCTGAGCGTTGGAAGATGCTAGCAGGAGGGGGCCACGAACGCAATGCGCTTGCAAACAGACCCCCAGGCCCTTAGAATCCACGGGATGCTGTGATCGTGGTACTCACAAGGGAGGTGACCCGTGGCGGAGAGAGCGCAACGTGCGCGTCGGCCGCGACCAAAAGCCTGGATCGACGTGGATGGATGCACTGGGTGTGAATGGTGCGTCGATTTTTGCCCCGTCGATTGTATTGATAAAATCGACGACCCAGCGTATGCTGGTGATGGGACACATCAGGTGGTGATCGTGGACTGGGACGTCTGCACCGGCTGTACCATTTGCGCCAAAGAATGCCCGTGGCAGACCATTACGATGATCTCGGGTGTTGAGGTCGAAGAACTCCTGAGCGAAGAGATTGTGGAATAGTGTGTGCCGGCTCTGGCGTGCTCACCGCGAGGGCGCTGGACGTCTATTATAGGCACACACGTGGGCGAGAATGTCCTCGGGCTCTGCCAGGCGGCCCATGCCCTGCCCTTCGAGCGTACTCGCCAAACGGCCGTAGTGTGGCGCAATAATTTCCACGTGGCGCTGGCGCAGTATCGCCAGATGTTGCTGCACCACGACATTGGTGTACATATGCGTGTTCATGGCTGGCGCGAGAAAAAGCGGCGCCCGCGCTGCGGACACCACACAGAGCGTACTGAGTAAGTCATCGGCAATCCCCAGGGCGAGTTTGGCGATGCAGTTGGCTGTGGCCGGCACCACCAGGATCAACTCCGCGCCATGTGCCAGGGCAATATGTTCCATCTTCCAGGTTTTGAGAGGTGCGAACAGCTCGACAGACACCGGGTGGCCGGAGAGCATGGCGCAACTGGTCGGCGCGAGAAATTGGGTGGCGTGTGCCGTCATGACGACATAGACATCCGCGCCGTGGTGGGTGAGTAGGCGCAGCACCCCGAGCGCCTTAAAGGCAGCGATTCCCCCCGTAATCGCCAAAATGGTCTTCATACCCGCTAACGTCATAGCGTTTTTCCCTTTCCCTACTCTTCACAAGCAGTTAGCACGTCACGATAGCACGTTTTACCGTCTGCCCAGCGTGAAAAATCGATAAAATTTCACGGCGCCCTCTTGCAAAAGATCCCGGGCTTTTATAACTTTATTAGCACTCAAGAGCATCGAGTGCTAATAAAGTCTACGCACAGTGCGTCACGTACGTCTATCGATACAACAGAGGAGGAGGAGTATGGCCTTACGTCCACTGCATGATCGCCTTCTGGTGAAACGCCTGGAGGAGAAGGAACAAGTGCTGGGAGGGATTATCATCCCTGACACGGCCAAAGAGAAGCCACAGCAGGCGAAAGTCCTGGCCGTTGGTCCTGGCAAAGTCACCGACGACGGCACACTCCAGGCCATTGATGTCAAGGTGGGAGATACCGTGGTGTTTGGCAAATATGCCGGCACCGAAGTGAAGGTGGACGGCGATGAGTTGTTAATCATCCGGGAAGATGACGTCCTGGGTGTCCTGGGAAGCTAAGAGCAGACCGACGCGAAGGAGCGAATGTTATGCCAGCGAAGCAGATTTTGTACAGTGTCGATGCCCGCAGCGCCATCATGCGTGGCGTGGATCAGTTGGCCGAAGCCGTCAAAGCCACCCTGGGCCCCAAAGGCCGGAACGTGGTGATCGATAAAAAGTTTGGCTCCCCCGTGTCCACCAAAGACGGTGTGACCGTGGCCAAAGAAATTGAACTGCGCGATCCCTTCGAGAATATGGG
>SXND01000074.1 GCA_005777235.1 Pseudomonadota bacterium | reverse complement strand
CGCGCCAGAGCGCCAACCCTGCCGGCAGCAGGCCCGCGCCGCCGGGCACGGCCAGGCCGGGGGGCTGGGGACGGGCCCCCGCCGCGGCGGGGGCGGCCCGGGCTAGGGGGGCTGAGCGCTGCTTGAAGACGCCCGCTGAAGAGAGGACGCCCACTGAAGAGACTGATACAAAAGCTCTTGCAACGCTGGAGGCGCTGCGGAGGGCTCCTGCTGGGCACGGTCGTGCAGCGAGAAACTGGTGCAAAAGCTTGTGGGTGTGCAGGACGCTGTCAAGGCGAGGGGTGCTGCACCACGGGAGCCGCGGGACGCGCTGGGGGTGCGAGCAGGAGGCAGGACCGTCCGTCCTCACCACCCATCGGCGGTGTGCGGGAAGACCGCAGGCGGCGGCGCAGACGGCGGCGGCGTGGTCCGTTCCTCTGGGAGCGGTCGGAGACGGTCCGTGCCCCACCACGCACGGTCAGGCGGAGGACCACGCAAAGGCTTCCTGGCGGACACGCGCCGGCGCCATGGGAGGTGGATCGGCCGCGAGCTTGCGATGCCGGAGGATCTTCCGGATGACCTCGCCGTGGGTGATGGCGGCAATGATGCGTAGCGCCCCCCGCTGACAGAACGGACAGCGCGCCATGTCAAGCGCAAAGACGCGCTTGAGCAGCTGCGCCCAGCTCCAGTGAGGCGACCCGGGATCTGTCGCCTCCTCGTCCACCCCCTGCTGGCGGGGCGTGGGGATGATGGCGCCGCGTAGGTGGCTGTGGGGCGCCACACAGCCACCAGAGCGCACCAGGTGGAGGCGCGGCAACGGCACGAGGGCTGCCAGCTTTTCGAGCAGTTCCAAGGGCGAGAGGCGAATCCCCGTGGTCCCGTCCGACCACGGATGCGTGAAGGTCTAGACGAGCTCGCCGTTGGCGTCTTGCGTGAGGCGCTCCAGAGACACGGCACCTCGAGCAGTAGAGCGGATCAGGCGCTCCAACTGATCCCGCCGGTGCGCGGGGACCTGGGTGTTCGCATGCAAGGCAAAGCCCTGCATGCTGGCACAGCGAGGACCGGTGCGCGTGGGCGCCTCGTCCTCGTGACCAAAGCCCGAGCCAAGGCGCCGCACCTGCTGTCCCGCGCGTTCGCCAAAGGCAATGCGCTGCTGCACCGAGGCGGCCATGGTATGGGCGCACTCGGGGGCGGCGGCGACCAGAGGATCATAGCCCGTCATCACGGTGTCGAGGCCTACTGCCAGGGACCCGAGCTGTCGCAGGGTGCGGATAACCCGCCGGCTGATCTTCTGGACCACCGCGGCGATGTCCGTGTACACCAAGGGAAAGACCGTCTGGAAACCCCTGGCTACTCTACCCAGACCTCCTAATGATCCCCAGCAAAATCTGTGCCGGACACTATTGGGTCACCCCTGGTGGGGGCTTGAACTCCCGCGTCAGCAACTGGCCGACCGCGGTGATCAACGCCATGGAGGAGTTCAAAATCGATTTCCGCTGCATCACCATGGACCAGCGCAACGCCAACGGCGGCGAGTCCTCCGGCCCGATCCCGGTCGACGACCCCTGGGGCGCTTTCGCTGACGACTAGCTCGGGCTGATGGACCACCTCGGCATCCGTGAGTTCTTCTTCATGGGCTACTGCATCGGGGGCCCGTTTGCGCTGAAACTCATGGAGCGGGCCCCCGATCGCGTCGTGGCCGGCGTGCTCTGCCAGCCGGTCGGGCATCGGCCAGAGCTCCCGGACCACATGTACAACGGCGGACGGAACAACTGGGGCCCCGAACTGCTAACCCGACGGCCCGACCTGACCATGGAGACTATCGAGGCTTACCTGCACAACCTCTTCCGCGTGCAACCCGACTTCGTGTACAGTGTGTCGCGCGACTTCGTACGTTCCTGCCCGACGCCGATGCTGGTGATGCCCGACGACACGCCGGGACACCCCTACCAGGTCGCCATGGACATGGCGGCGCTGGCACCGAAGGCCGATGTGACGGTCTATCCCTGGAAAGAACCCAAAGACCTCTGGGGCAAGACAGTCCAACAGGTGCGCGACTTCCTGAAGGCGCATCAACCGGTGGCCGCCGCCCACTAAGACCGGCGGGGTGGCGTCGCGCCATGGCGCCACCGTGTCCACCAAGCGGGAGCAGATCCGGGCGTCAGGGGGATGGCCTCATCCTCATGAGTAAAGAGGCGGCGCAACCCCCTAGCTTGAGCTATGGGGTCAAGCCGCCTCGCGTCTGAAGGACGCGCAGCCTTGCTTGTGTTATACAGACACTAGGTGTACACTCATGGAATGTCACTAGACACCGTCGAGTACCAATCGAATAACAACGGTGTCTACTCCTGTCAATATCATGTGGTCTGGTGTCCGAAGTATCGCCGTTCCGTGCTGGTCTCCGGAGTGGATACCAGGCTTCAAGAGATTATCCAGGGCGTCTGTCCTGCATGCCGTGCAGAGCTTCTCGAACTGGGAGTCATGCCGGAACACGTGCACCTGCTTGTTGAAGTCGATCCACAGTACGGTATCCACCGCCTGGTGCGTGCGATCAAGGGGCGTTCTGCACGGGTGTTGCGCCTGGAATACCCCTGATTGCGTTCACGATTGCCCACGCTGTGGACGAACGCGTATTGCGTCTCCACTGTTGGGGGCGCTCCTCTTGAAGTGGTCAAGCAGTACATCGAAAACCAGCAACGGGTGTAGGATGATCCAGCGTCAACTCACATTGCGGCTCAATAACAGACAAGAAGCCCAGCTGCTGACCTGGCTGTTCCAATTGACAGGCGTCTGGAATTGGGCCATCCGCACGATCGAGCACGACGGGCACGATAGTATCTACTACACACCCGAGGCCTTTCATACTCTCCTCGCAGAGCACGGCACAAAGCTCGGCATCCCCAGTCACACCCTACAAGGGATGCTTCATATGGCGCATACGGCTTGGCAGCGGTGTGACAAGAAACTGGCCAAGAAGCCCACGCTCAAAGGTCGGCGCAATACGCTGACGAGCCTCCCGTTTCCTGATCCGTTCAAAGCGCCTGATGGCACACGTCTCCACGTTCCAGGGAGAGGACCTCGCAGGTTTCATAGCCAGGACATCCCCAAAGGGCGTCTCAAGAGCGGGCGGATCGTCCGCCGTGCGTCTGGCTGGTATCTGTGTCTCTTCATCGACGCACAGCCCCAGGACATTCTGCATGTCGCTGATGGGCAGATCGGCATGGATCCCGGCTTCTCCTCTCTCCTGACGTTTTCCACGGGCAAAAAGATGCCGCATCCTCACGAGCTGCGCCAGACGGCACACCGACTGGCGCAGGCCCAACGCGGCCATCGCACGCGACTGACCGCCCGACTGCACGAGCGGCTCGCCAACCAGCGCAAGGACCGCAACCACCAACTCTCTCGGCGTCTCGTTGCCGAGCATCAGACTCTCGTCTGGTCCAAGGACAATGACCAAGGCCTCGCCCGATCGTTTGGGAAGAGCGTCGCCAGTGCGGCCCACGCGCAACTTCGCACGCTGCTCGCCTACAAGTGCACGGCAAGCGGTAGGCAGTACCTCGCAGTCCCGTCCCGGTTCTCCACCAAGACCTGCTCAGCATGTGGGAGCCTGTCCGGTCCCACTGGCTACGCGGGCTTGTCAGTAAGGCAGTGGCAGTGTGCTGCTTGTGGCGCAGCGCATGACCGTGATGTGCATGCGGCCATCAACACGCTCCATGCCGGGGTCGGAACGACCCACGAACGCCGTCGCAAGACGACTCCCGGAATCCCCTGGCTTGAGCCATGGGGAGGTTCAAACTTCCACCCCTGGAGCCTGGCCTCTGCTCGGCGGCTCCCCACCGCATCCCTCTGCCGAGGCGTCTGCCGCCTGGCCGTTCTAGCGGCAGCGCCGAACAATTTTTGCTCTCTTTTGCACACTGTCCCGATGAGACGGAGAGGCATGTGACTTTTTGTGGCGCGAGAAATCTGGAGAGCGCTCTGGGCGAGATCAACAACGGTGCACTGCCTTCCGGACGAGCACCCCAGCATATGATCCGTGTCATCACTCCACCGCACGCAGGAGCGTGAGCCAGGAGGTTCGGCATGCACCTGCGGCAGGCCCGCTGCGAGAGGCGGTGGGCGCGACCTGTGTGAACATACCGCAACCGCGTACTCGAAAGGAGTTCCCCAATGGCAATCATCGATTCCCAGGTCCACGTCTATGAAGCGAACACGCCACAACGGCCGTGGCATAGTGTGCCAAATTGGCCCCCGCACGTCACGGGGGATGAGATGGTGGCGG
>SXND01000073.1 GCA_005777235.1 Pseudomonadota bacterium | reverse complement strand
TAAACTAGAGCGGCTGAAAATGAGGACCAAGCTTCATCATTTTGCCCTAAAGTCCAAACTCTACCTCAATGCCCTCCGCTCCGCTTTCGCCACTTTACGGGCCCTCACCCCCGTACAGGGCTCCGCGTAAGGTGAGTTACGAACTTGCACGTGCCGTTGACGGTGGCATTGA
This sequence comes from Pseudomonadota bacterium, assembly GCA_005777235.1. Taxonomy (GTDB): domain Bacteria; phylum Tectomicrobia; class Entotheonellia; order Entotheonellales; family Entotheonellaceae; genus SXND01. The sequence goes on along the minus strand of SXND01000073.1, from coordinate 7,903 downwards.
CGGTGAGGGTATTCGTGGTGCTCGCCGCCAGCGCTGCTGTGGCCCACACTCCGCCACTCAGTACGAGACCGCAGGCTAGGATCCGTGATTTTGACCATAACTGTTGCATGTGTTTTTTCCTCTAGAACATTGTCCTACATCGACCATCTGTCACTTACTGCGTGCCTTATCGGCAGGAGCAGGCTGGCACTTGATGGACGGCGTCAGGATACTATCCTGAGGTGCATTCACGACCGCGTGAGCCCTTGCAACCCATGGGGGGCTGCGCCTTGGCACACGAGAACAGGGAGATGCGGGGGATTCTGCCGCCACCGACATCTCCTCCACCTCAAGGTCCATGGGTCTTATCCTCTGAACCCGCGCCAACGCTCAGCGTCCTCTTGCCCACAAGGCCCTCGCAGGCGGGTTGCTTGTCCACCTCGTTGCGAACGTCGCCTCCGTCCATGCCCACCTGCAAGGATCCCACAGGCCGTGGGCAGCGATCCCTCGCCTTGCATCGCCTTCGATAGCAGCCGATGGTCCGTTCCCCAACTCCGCTTCCAGTGTGGGGATTCTTGGTAGAGCGCAGGGAGAGTACGAAGTTCACAAGGCTACATATTGTATGCACAAGAGGGTCTGGGAGATAAGGCTGTTGCCTCTGGGCAGGCAACTTTCTCTTCCCCCGCTGCTGAAGCAGGCAGTCCCCTTGAAAGGTTTTTATGGCGTACAAAGATCTGTGCTATCGTAAAGCAGGCGTAGCCATGCCGTCAAAAATAACATTATGACGATCTCGTGGTGCGGAAAACGGCCACTATTCCCGCCGTGTTGCTGGAAGCTGGCGTCATTGTGCCTCGGCAAGCCCCCATCGCCATAGATGGCACGCAGGAGAATCTATGAGACATCATCGTTGGCTGAAGATGCGTGAAGCGCTACTCCACGCAGAGCCGCAAGCTGGACAGGCTATCTTGCATCGGCTGCCGTGCACCACCCTGCAAGCCTGGGTGGCCCACCACGCCTGGTATAGCGCCCAGGAGCACTTTCGTGGGGTCGCGCTCACGGCGGAAGGCGGATATGAGGAGCGCCGTGAGTGGGAGGTGGCCCAGCGCGATACCGAACGGGTGCATGTCAGTGTCGCTGAGGAATTCTGGCAGACACGCCTGTCGTGTACGTGTATCGCGCATCGGGTGGCGCGGGAGTACCGTCTGATCTACACGGCCCTGACGGGGGCTCCAGTGCCGGACGAGCCGGATAGCGTCTGAGATCCCCGGGGTCAGCGCCATTCGTGTGTGGGATAGCGCTTCTGCAGGGCTTTTTTGAGCTCAGGATAGGTATGCTACCAGAAGCCCGCGAGATCTTGGGTCACCTGTACCGGACGCTGATTCGGCGCCAGGATTTCCACCGTCAGGTGGCGTGTCCTCGGCATAGCGAATGGGCGCGTTGCGACCACCCGGCAAGGGGAAGCGTTCCAGCACATAGGCGTCGAGGAGGGCGGCGTGCCCTGGGGCCGGCCACGCTTCGTGTGGCGGCGGACGTCTGGCCTTCCAGGCCTACCTGGTAGCCCACTTCCACCCCCAGCGCGCCGCCACGTTCGGTGGCCACGCGGGTGGCCAGGAGACACGCCGCTAGATGCCGTGGCTGCAGTACCACGACCTCGCCGTGTCCCAGGAGCCCGCGATCCAGCAGGATTTGTGGCACCTGGGTTGATTTGCCAGAACCGGTGGGGGCGCTGAGCAGGAGGCGTGCCTGGCTCGTACACGCCGCAACGATGGCGTCCGCCAGCCATAAATCGGCAGCAGGGACTGGGTCATAGAGCAAGCCTTTGCGACGCTCCCGAGAGGGGTGTAAGCGGGACCAATGCGCCGGGCGCGCCGCGGCTACTGCCCGGTGCGAATCTGTGCCAAGGGCGGCTCGGGTGGTTGACGCAGATCCTCACAAAAATCTCGGCCCTCGTGGTTCACGACAATAAACGCCGGGAAATCCTCGACCTCAATGCGCCACACGGCCTCCATATCCAGCTCAGGGTATGCCAGCACCTCGACTTGTTTGATACTATGTTCCGCGAGGCGCGCCAGCCCGGCAATCCCCCCCGAGCCGCCGCCCCCGCCGGGCCAGCTGCCCGTCACCCAACCCCGGACGGCGGCCTGGGCTGGGCGGCAGACTGGTGCCAGCGGCAGGGGGGCAGAGGCGACGCGGGCGGTGGCAAAGGCCGTGTGAATTTCCGATACTCCCATGCTATACTGGCGCAAGAGCGCCCAGAGACCGTCTCTCGGGTAAGCCTCACACCAGATGACGTTCCACAGCCATCCTGACCACCTCGCGTTGGCTGTGCACCCCGAGCTTGCGCAGGATGGTCTGGAGATGATTGCGCACCGTGGCGTAACTGATGCACAGCACGTCAGCGATGGCGCGGGCGCCTTTGCCTTGTACCAGGAGATAGAGTACCTCTTTTTCGCGCCCGGATAGTGGTGCTGCCAGCGCTGGCGCCTCCAAAGCCAGTAGTGGCGCCAGCGGGGCTGACGGCTTTGGCAGGCGGGCCGCGGCGCAGAGCAAGTGCTCAACGTAGATTTCATAACGTAACTGATGGGTGGCATCACGAAACAGGTGCAGCGTCGTCCAAGACGTCGTGCCTGACTCCGGGACGATGACGGTGATATTGAGCATGATGACGTCACCCGTTTTGGTGCGGCTGAGCAGATTGTAGGTGGGAACGATTTCGCGACGACTGGCGGCTGCCAGCACCGGACAATGCGTCACGCAGGCGAGGCATCCCGGGCGCGGCGCACCCGCCAAGAGATCATGGCAGGCCCGCCCTAGCGCTTCCTCAGCCCGATAACCCAGCATACGTTCTGCAGCGCCATTCCAGTAGACAATCCGTTGTGCTTGATCCAGGGCGTACACGCCATCCGCGGTATGTGAGAGTACTGCAAGGACGTTATCCACCATCTTGCTCCCCCGACACTGCAAATTCTCTGCGTTGTTGACGACGCACTGCCTACCGTGCCAGATCTATGCCACAAGGCTCGTGCGGCACAAGGACACCGTACGGCACCAGCGCGTTCGCCCCTTGTCGGCCTCTGTGTCAGACAACGCCTCGACAGGTTGTCCGACCTCAAGACAACACGTCACCACAGGCATTAAGGCAAAGAGGCGCTGCGATCCGCTCGACCCACGGGCCAGTCTTGGCGTCAGCCGGTACGCCAAGGTTGCTCCAGGGGCGCGAGCGTCCAAGCTGCCAGCCGCAGGGGGAAGACGATGAGAGACGGGCTGACGCGACAACCCGGCCACTGTGAGGCCGGGTTGTCGGGGGCTGGGCGGAGTGCTTAATGGGGGACCAGATTCGGCGTGGGTTCCAAGGGTAACCCGGGGTGGCCCGTCAACGCCTCGCCTGTGGCTTGCAGCTCGCGGGCCTTCTGCTTTACTATGGGGAGCATCGCGGCAATTTTTTCCATATCGAGATCTGCCGCCACGCCTGGGTACCCAGCACGCTCAATCATCGGCCCAAGTTTTTTGCCCTCGAACTGCTCAAACACCCACCCGAGGGGATCCTCAACCAGGGTTCTGTCCCAGTAGATGCGATGATTTTTGTTACGCGGGCCATAGTGGTAATGCGGGCCGTCCCAGAAACAATCGAAGGCCAGGATCTCCGTCTCTTCCACGTACGAATTTTGCGTTGCCCCGGCCAGGTCCGCGAGGATGTGGATCGCCAGGCCACCGTCGCCGACCGGCAAGCGCCGCATTTCGAGCCCAAATTTGATATTGCCCGCTTCAAAGACGTGCGTGCCCCGATTATGTTTGACCGTATTGCGCTGGGCGGCATACAGTTCCCGTGCGCAGCCTTCCACATCCGGCAGAATCTGCGCCACCGCGGCGAGATCGGTGGCGGCGGCAACCTCGGGATACCCAGCGCGTACCAGCATCTTCGGGAGTTTCTTCTCCAGGGTTCTGATGGTCCACCCGATGGGATTGCCATCAGCGATTGGATCCATCCGATAGAGCTGCCCCATGCCATGCGACATGCGGGCTCGGCCTCCCAGCATCATCGGCCCTTCGATCTGCACATGCGGATTCTCCGGCCCGTAAATATAGCTGCGTTCGAGGTCAAAGCAATGAAAGCGGAGCAGAGCCGTCTCTTTGCCGGCGACCTGAGCCACCACGACAATGGAAACGCCCTGGTCCGCATGATCGTGAATGTTCCCATCCCACAATTCATGTTTGACGATGAACGTCAAGGGCTCTGCTGTAAATCTCGTCCTCTGCGCTGCTTGCGTCATGTCTGCTCCCTCCTTCTGTGGTGTCGTGCCAGGGATACCCCTGTCACCCTCCGTGCCACAACCACTTTCCAGGTTGCTAACTATAAGGAGCCATACATGGGCTTGGCCATGATGCAGCGGTACGATTCTGTGCTAGAGCAAATGGCCTACTGTTGAGCTATGCAAGTCATCTGCGCACCGGGTGGGCGCGGTTGGTGGTAGAACTGGCACAAACATTGCTCTGCCTGTCCGCAACAGGATATGCACCCATTTCGCCAGAGGAGAGCATGATGGCCAATAGCCTTGTGCGTATTCCCGAGCCCAGCAACGAGCCCATCCGCGCCTATAGCCCCGGCTCCGCCGAACGCGCCGCATTGAAGCAGCAGCTGCAGCAGACGCTTGCCGCAGAGGTAGAGATTCCGGTCATCATTGGCGGACAGGCCCTGTACACAGGCACGACCACATCGGTGGTCTGCCCCCATGATCACGGCCACGTCCTAGCCACCGCGCACCAGGCCGGGCCAGCGGAAGTGGCCCAGGCCGTCGAGGCGGCGGGCGCAGCGTGGCAGACGTGGTCCGCCATGCCCTGGGAGGCGCGCGCCGCCGTGTTTCTCAAGGCCGCTGAGCTGCTGGCTGGCCCATGGCGCCAGCGCCTCAACGCCGCCACCATGCTCAACCAATCCAAGACCGCGTTCCAGGCGGAAATTGACGCCGCCTGTGAGCTGATCGATTTCTGGCGTTTTAATGCGTACTTCATGTGGCGCCTGTACACCGAGCAACCGGCCTCAGCCGCCGGCATCTGGGATTATGCGGAGTACCGCCCCCTGGAAGGCTTTCTATTGGCGGTCAGCCCGTTCAACTTCACCTCGATTGCCGGCAATCTGCCGACAGCCCCGGCGCTTATGGGGAATACGGTACTGTGGAAACCGGCCTCTTCGGCGCTGCTCCCTGCCTATCTGCTCATGCAGCTCCTCACCGAGGCCGGTCTGCCGCCTGGGGTGATCAATTTCCTACCTGGGCGTGGCAGCGAGGTCGGCGCCTTGGCGTTGCTCCACCCTGAGCTGGCCGGGGTACATTTCACCGGCTCCACGCAGGTGTTTCAGGGCATGTGGCACACCATTGGTCAGCACATCACGCACTACAAATCCTACCCGCGTCTGGTCGGCGAGACTGGCGGCAAGGATTTTGTCTTTGCCCATCCCTCCGCTCATGTCCCCAGCCTGGTGACGGCTCTGGTGCGTGGCGCGTTCGAGTTCCAGGGCCAAAAATGCTCGGCGGCCTCACGGGCCTATATCCCGCAGTCGCTGTGGCCTGCCGTGCGCGCCGGCTTGGAGCAGGCCTGCAGTCGTATCCGCATGGGCTCGCCGCTCGATTTCCGCAACTTTATGAGCGCGGTGATTGATGCAGCGGCCTTTGACAGCATCATGGCGTATATTACCTACGCCCGCGACACCGACGGCTTTGAAATCCTGTGTGGTGGGCACGGCGATAAATCCGTGGGGTATTTCATTGCACCAACCGTGATTCGCTCCCATGACCCAGGCTCGCGCCTGATGCGCGAGGAGATCTTTGGCCCCGTGCTGACGGTGTATGTGTATGCAGACGAGCGCCTGGAGGAGACGCTGCACCTATGCAATACTGGCAGTCCATATGGTCTAACGGGGGCGATCTTTGCCGAGGATCGGGCCGCGATCGTCATGATGAGCGCGGCCCTGCGCCATGCCGCTGGCAATTTTTACATCAACGACAAGCCCACTGGCGCCGTGGTGGGGCAACAGCCTTTTGGCGGCTCGCGGGCTTCGGGCACGAACGACAAGGCGGGCTCGTTGCTGAACTTGCTGCGCTGGACGTCGCCGCGCACGGTGAAGGAGAATTTTATGCCGCCGACGGATTTTCCGTATCCCTCCATGGCGGAGGAGTAGGCGATATCCGTTTCCCACCTACCTCACCGTCGGGGCGACTGGCCGGTCGCCCCTATAAGGGAGAGGGCAAGACACGGGGAAAGGATCGACGCAACGGACATCGAGTCCTAGGGCCTTGCAGAAGCGCTGTCACCCCCACGCCGCCAGGCGTTTGCAGGGCTGACAGAGGGCCTCCATCACCGGAGAAGTCTCCTGGCCCACCAGCAATCCGGCGATCCGCAGCCCCAGGCGCTGCTGGTTCTCCGCCAGCACGGCGCTGAGCGCGGCAGAGAGGGACGGCACGAGGCCATCGCTCACCAGCAACAGATCCGCGTGTTCCCAGACCGCTGTCTGCACCTGCATGAGCGCCTCGCGTAAGGGACGGTCCAGATCCGTTCCCCCATGGAATGAAGTTTCCAGAAAGGCCAGGAGCGCGCGCAGCCCGGATGGCGTCAGGGCCAGTGCGTGAATTCACGCAGTCCGTCGGGCCGCTAAATCAGCAAGGTCAGCAGGGCATTGAGAATCGACGAATTGGACTTCAACACCTCGTCCAGGAAAGCCATCTCCACCGATGGCAGGTAGCCGGTGATGGCGCGCTTGTAGCGGTCGTTGTCCAGGGCAGCGAGCGAATACGGCCCAAACAGCTCATCGGGCAACGAAAACTGCGTCAGTAGGCGTTTAAAATAGCTCGCCTGCTGGAAGGCCAGGCTCAAGCGGTGGGCCAGCAGGCTTTTGGCCGTGCCTGGCGGGCCAATGAGCAAGCAGTGCTCACCCGCCAGAGCGGCGAGCAGCAGCAGGGGTAGGGGCTCCTCGCGTTCGATCACATCGGCGCCCATGGTGTATAACAGGCCTTGCAGGTGTTGGGTGAGCGGGGTCGTCACGCTGGCGTCCGTCGGCGCCTCGGGTGTGTGCTCAGGGGGCATGGTGCGACTCCTGCTGCGTGATGACTGCACGGGGTCGTCATGGCAATAACAGCACACCATGATAGTATATGCTCCATCGGAGCGGCGGCGGCCGCAGGCGGAGGCATCTGGCTGCAGGTCTGCCAGGTCATCTGGACAGGTCCGCAGCACGCGGCGCACCAGATTGGGTGGTTGCGAGGCCAGGGGGGCTGACGCTCGCGTACAGCTCTTCCTCCTGAGCAAAGTGGAGCCGTAGCACGGCGTGCAAGCTGTAGAGGAGCCGCCGGATATCGGGCAGGTCGTGCGGATCTGGGCCGCCTGGCAGAGCGTCCTAGCAGCGACGCCAGCAAGCGGTTGCCCCGACGTTTCGCCCGCATGCGGCTGTGCCGTTTTCGGTGTGGAAAAACCTGGGATGTAAAGGGCTCAGATAGGGTGAGCATGCAAACGCTGACAGGCCGTGTGGTGGTGCCGTACCTCATGGGGGCGTACCAACGCGACCGCTTGGGCTGCGCGCATGGACAAGCTGACGTGGCGTTACGCCGGGACGGGAGATGGTTGCTGCTGGTGACGGTGGAGGTGCCTGAGGGCACGCGTATACCCGTGAGCGACTTTATCGGTGTGGATCTCGGCGTGGTCAATCTGGCAACAACGTCTGACGGCACAATGCCCAGCGGGGAACAGATTGCAGCGTGCCGCACGCGGTAGGCGAAGAGACGCCAACGGTTGCAAGGTGCCGCGCCTGGCGCCCTGATGGACGGCACGCGACCGCACAACATGCGACGGGCGTGGCAACGGACCGCCAGGCGAGCCGCGCGGTGTCGTCGGGACGTCCATCAGGGCCTCAGGAAGACGCGCGTGGCGGAGGCGACAG
>SXND01000072.1 GCA_005777235.1 Pseudomonadota bacterium | reverse complement strand
CGCGCCAGAGCGCCAACCCTGCCGGCAGCAGGCCCGCGCCGCCGGGCACGGCCAGGCCGGGGGGCTGGGGACGGGCCCCCGCCGCGGCGGGGGCGGCCCGGGCTAGGGGGGCTGAGCGCTGCTTGAAGACGCCCGCTGAAGGCGCTATCCGCACGCGGTGCTGCTGCCGGTGGATGACTACAACATCGTGCCGTACATGCACGTCGCTGATGTGCTGATCAGCGAGGCGTCGAGTACGATGTTTGATTTTGTGGCGCTGCAAAAACCCGGCATTGTCTTTGTCCTGCCCGGCACGCCTGGCAGCCATCACGATGGCGAGGCCCTGCTGACGGAAGACCCTCAGCGCTTCTTCGCCGAGGCGGCGCTGCACATTACCCACCCGGCAGAAATCCCGGCGGCGCTTGCCGAGGCCCTCCGCCCGGCGCCGCAACGCCACGCTGGGGCGGAGCAGCTACGGGCGTATCTGTTTCACGGCCTGGACGGCCAGGCGTCGCAACGCACTAAGGCAGTGATTGAGGGCCTGCTGGCGCAGGGTGGGCATACGCAGGGGGCCTAACGCTCAATCCACCTGTCGTCCGACCGTACGTTCGACTGGCTTGGGCGGACGCGGCGGGGAGGACACCGTCTGCCAGCCTTGCTGACGCACCTGGGCTTGTAGGTCACGGTAAATGGCCTCAAGATCGTACTGGAATCGCGCCGCGTAGGCTTCACGGATAGCCCGAACTTCTTCGACAATCGGATCGTGCCACGTCATGGTGCAGTCTCCCACAGTTCCTCGGGGGTACAGATAATCGGCGGCTCATAGCCGTCAGCACGGCACACATCTTCGCCTTCGCTGGCAATAGCCCCGGCACCATGAGTGCCTGAGCAAACCGAAGCGCCTCTACGCTGAGTGTCAGCAGGGGAATGTCGCGTAAAACGGCCAGTCGGCGTGCCGCCGCTTCCGGATCACCGACTTGAGCCTCTTGGATCACTGGTGGGGCGCTAAACAGGGCAAAACGTGCCCGCTGGGTCTGCCACCATTGCTGCGTTATGAGCTGGTGTCCCGCCGTGATCAGGTCACGACTGGGTCGTGCTGTGAGATAACTGACGATGCTCGTCTCCACATATATTTTGGGTCGCATGTCTGGCTCCAAGTCCTGGACGTTATCTCTACCCTCTCAACACCGCCTGCTGGACCTGCTCTAGCACCGCATCCACCGCTGTCTGCAATTCCGCCACGTCCACCTGGCGCTGGCGCAGCCAGTCGGCCAGCGACTGGAAGGCCGACTCGGCCAGTAAGGCGGCTACACGCGGCACCACCAACGGCGCGCCGGCAGCCTGGGCGCGGCAGAAGCGGAAAGCGTAGAGGCCCAGCAAGGTCCGCAGGTCCTGCCCTAACCTGGCGACGAGGAAATAGATAAGGGCGGCGAGCCGGTGGTACGCAGCTTCGACACTGGCGGACGGGGTATCGTGGCGCTCCAGGTAGTTGGCCAGGTTGCCATGTGAGACGGCGCGGTCGTGGGGATCGGGCAACTGTGCGCACAGAGCCAGGGCTTGGCGCCCCTGCATGATGGCCTGGACCACGTCGCCTTGGTCGCCGAACAGGAGCCCAAGGGCACCGAGCGTCCTGGCACGCCTAACTGGATCGTGCTGGAACATTCGCAGGCAGGCCTCAAGCTCGGCCTGTGCTTCCCCGAAGCGGCACAGTCTCCCCAGCACAATGGCGCGGTTCATGCGCGTGTTGGCGATGCCCTCTGCAGGGCGTTGCAAGGCGTGCTCGACCTCCAGGATGGCATCAATACAGCGCAGGGCCGCCTCCCAGGCGTCCTGGGCGCAGTGGGCCGCCTGTGCAATGTCGAGCCCACCGATCAGCACACGGACCAGGAATTCGGCATTAGGGGCCTCGGGCACCGGCTGGCCGGCGCGCTGCTGCCGCCACCAGGACTGCACCTGCGCCAGGCGTGCTTCCACTTCGGGCAGGGCCGTGGCGGCCTGGCCTTGCAGGATGGCAATGCGCAATGCCTCGAGCTCATTGCCCAGGACGTTGATGGCCGGACTGCCGGCACGTTTCTGGGCCTCGGCCGCATCAAGACGTCGCTGACGCGCCGCGTCGAGGTCACCGACATCACGCAGAGCGTGCGCAAAGTTGCTATTAATCCAGCCAATATCGTCCCAGGCTTGGCGAGCGTCCCCCCCTCTGGCCTCGGCCACGCTGCGCGCCTGGGTGGCCGCCTGGGCGTAGAACGACAGGCTTGCGTTAGGCTGCCCTGCTCTGTTCAGCGCATCAGCCAGGTAGCAGAGACACCTCCAGCGCGGTCGGCCTGCCGGGGCGGCGGTGGCGGCGGCTTCCAGGTGCGGCAGCAGAGCGGCCAGCAGGCGCGGATCGTGGCTGGCAGTGACGACCCAACCGGCGAAGTCCTCCAGCAGCTCATAGGCCCCAGCCTGCACGTAATACATCAGGGCCCGGCTGCCAGCCTGTAGTGTTGTAGTCATATCCTGGTGCTGCAGCGCCTCGAACACCGCTTGCAGGCGCTCGGCATAGGCCAGGCGGATGCTATCTGCGGTTAGGTCAGCGTGGTCCGACGCGTGCGCCTGCATCCAGGCGTGGATACGCTCCCGCACCAGCTCGTGGCAGGTGAAGTCGGGGTTATCGTCCTCCGGCCCGCTGCGCTCCTCGCTGACCAGCCCCACGGCCAGCAGGAAGCGCAGCAGCGGCACGGGATCGGGGCGGGGCGGGTCTGGCGGCAAGGCGTTGAGCTCGACACGCAGCTCTGGCGGTAGGGCCTGCAACTCCGCTGGTAGCTGTGGCAACCTTTCGAGGTCCTTCTTGATCCGCCGCAGTCGCTCGTGTGTAGGGCTTTCCCCGCTCCATACCCCACGTAGCAGCTCCAGCGTCACCGGCTCATTAGCCAACGCGATCATCCATAGCAAGCGGCGCGCCTCCGGGCTGGTCGCGTGCAGCAGGTGCTCCAGCGACGTGGTCAGCGCCTCCTCCAGGTAAGCCAGCTCCCGCGTATCTCCAGGGTTGGTGGCAAACAGGGCCGGTAGCCGGGCCGCATGGTGGCGTGTCTCCAGCACCGCCAGTGCCTCGAAAAGCTGCGGGCGTAGCTCCGGCCCCCCGGTCGCCAGGCGGGCCAGGCGATCCATGAGCAGCGGGTGGAAACGGCTGGCGTCGAGCAGGCGCCTGGCCAGGTCATGCTCGGCAGCATCAGCGCTGAACAGCATCTGACTCAAACCGGCGTGCTCCCGCAGATACAGCGCCGCCTCACCGGCGGGCAGCGGCCCGAGGCGCACCTGCTGGCAGGCCGTCCCCGCCAGGGCCGCCAGGGGGCGGCGGCAGGTCATGAGCAGCCGCAACGGCGTGCCCACCAGGGCGCGGGCCAGGTGCGCCAGGTACTGGTCCCAGGCCGGATCCTGGCAGGCCCACAGCGGCGCTGCCTCCGTGCCCGGTTCGGCCTGCGGCTTCAGGTTGGTCTCAAAATTGTCCAGCACCAGCAAGATGGCCTCATCCGCCAGGGCGCGGGCCAGGTTGCGTGTCAGACGCTCTAGGCGCTGCGGACCGGTAAAGTCCTCCGTAGCCGCACGGTAGATGGCATCCGCCGGGTGGGCCTGCACGTGGGCGTGATAGCGCCCCAGCTCGCCGCTGAGTTTCAGGTGCATGTCACGCAGTGTGGCGTCCAGGCTCAGGGTATTGGGCTTGGCTTGATACAGCAGCACCCAGGTGAAACGCCTGTCCCACAAGGTCAAGGCTTCCGCCGTGAGCGCCGTTTTGCCCATGCCCCCCAGGCCAGTAATCACAGCCACCGGCTGCACCTCCGCGCCCCGGCTGGTGCCGATAAACCCGGCGCCCAGCCCGGCCAGTTCCCAGGTGCGCCCGACAAAGTGCGCGTGGCTGGCGCTGGTCAATTCGGCGGGTATCCGTCTAAGGTGGGACAATTTGGTGTCGGTCATGTACTCTGAAGAACTGAATTCCACCACGAGTTCAGTCACCCGTCAGAGGACCGACCGACATGACATTTTGGACCAAAAGCGTGCGGATTTTCAAGAGTCTT
>SXND01000071.1 GCA_005777235.1 Pseudomonadota bacterium | reverse complement strand
GTCGGGGTTACGGCCCTGCGGCGGCGCTTACAGGCCACCGTCGCCCGGGGACTATCGCCCTTTATCGGACGGCAGCCCGAGGTGGAAGCGCTGCAGCAGGCCCTGGCGTGGGCCGGGGCCGGCCAGGGGCAGGTCGTGGCGCTTCTTGGGGAGGCCGGGGTGGGGAAATCACGCCTGGTCTACGAGTTCCTCCAGTCGCACCACACGCAGGGCTGGCTGCGGCGGGAGAGCAGTTCGGTCTCCTACGGCAAAGCGACGGCCTATCTGCCGATCTGTGACCTGCTCAAAGCCTACTGCCGGATTGAAGACCGTGATGACCTGCGGGCGGTGCGGGCCAAGATCACCGGGCAGATCCTGACGCTGGATGACGCCCTCCAGGACACCGTGCCGGCCGTGCTGGCCCTGTTCGAGGCCCAGCCGGCCGACAGTCCGTTCCTCGCCCTGGACCCCTTGCAGCGGCGGCGCCGCACCCTGGAGGCGCTGAAGCGCATCCTGCTACGGGAAAGCCAGATACAGCCGCTGCTCCTGGTGTTCGAAGACCTGCACTGGATCGACAGTGAGACGCAGGCCGTGCTCGATCTGCTGGTCGAGAGCTTGCCGACGGCCCGGGTGCTCTTGCTGGTCAACTACCGCCCCGAGTATCAGCACGGCTGGGGCAGTAAAACGTACTACACGCAGTTGCGGCTCGACCCCCTCCCCGAGGCGAGCACTGAGGCGTTGCTCCAGGGCCTCCTGGGGGACGACGGAGGGGCGACCGGCCGGTCGCCCCTCCACCCCCTCACCCGGCTCCTGATGGACCGTACGCAGGGCAATCCTTTTTTTCTCGAAGAGAGTGTGCGCACTCTGGTGGAGACCGGGGTCCTGGTCAGGGAGCGTGGCGCCTATCGTCTGGCACAACCGCTCGAGACCTTGCAGGTGCCGGCCACGGTGCAGGCGCTGCTGGCGGCGCGTATCGATCGGTTACCGCCGGAGGACAAACGCCTGCTGCAGACCGCCGCGGTCATCGGCACGGAGGTGCCCTGGGCGCTGTTGCAGGCCATTGCCGACACACCCGACGAGGCGCTGTACCGCAGCCTGGCGCGGCTGCAAGCCGCGGAGTTTCTCTACGAGACCAGCCTGTTTCCCGAACGTGTCTACACCTTCAAGCACGCCCTCACCCATGAGGTAGCCTATGGGACTCTCTTGCACGAGCGGCGGCGCGTGCTGCACGCCCGTGTCGTCGAGGCGCTGGAGGCCCTGGCCGGAGACCGGCTCGACGACCAGGTGGAACGACTGGCGCAGCATGCCCGGCGGGGCGAAGTGTGGGACAAGGCCCTGGCCTATGGCCGCCAGGCGGGGGACAAAGCCCAGACACGCTCGGCCTACCGCGAGGCGGTGGGGTACTTCGAGCAGGCACTGGCGGCTTCGGAGCATCTCCCCGCCAGTCGTAGCACCGCCGAGCAGGCCATTGACCTCCGGCTCGGCTTACGCACTGCGCTCACTGTCCTGAGAGGAGAACCCGGGCGGATGCTCGACCATTTGCGCCGCGCCGAGACCCTGGCCCAAACGCTGGGTGATCCCCTGCGGCTCGGGCAGGTCTACGCCGACATGGGCAACAATTTCTGGCTGGCGGGTGAGGTGGAGCGCGCCATCGCCTACGGCCAGCGCGCCCTGGCCCTGGCCGTACCGCTCGGGCACGTCGGCCTCCAGGCCCGGGCGCATTTCCGCCTGGGTCAGGCCTATTACGACGCGGGAGACTATGTACGGGCCGTCGAGAGTTTTGAGCGGAACGTGGCGACCCTCCAGGGCGATCTACTCGCTGAACGCTTTGGCTACAATGGCATCGTCGCGGCATCCTCCCGAGCCTGGCTGAGCCTCTGCCATGCCGAACGCGGGGCGTTCACGGAGGGGCGCGCCATGGCCGCAGACGGGCTGCGGATCGCCGAGACCGACAATCATCCCTTCAGCCTGGTTGAAGCGTGCCATGGGGTCAGTGTGGTGTCTCTGCGCCAGGGGGACATGCCCCGGGCCGTCCCGGGGCTGGAACGGGCCATGAGGCTGTGCCAGGACTGGCACATTCTGATGCTCTTGCCCAGGCAGACCGCCGCCCTGGGCCTGGCGTATGCCCTGGAGGGGCGTGTCGCCGCGGGTCTGGCGCTGGTGGAGCAAGGGGTGGAGCAAGCGGTCACCAGAGGGAGACCGCGGGCTCTGGGGTTTGCGGTCGCCTGCCTCAGCGAGGCGTATCTGCTGGCGGGCCGCCTGGATGAGGCGCGCACACGCGCCGCGCAGGCGGTCGATCTCACCCGCCAGTACACGTACCGCGGCCAGCAGGCCTGGGCCCTGTGGCTCCTGGGCGAGAGCACGGCGCGCCAGGCGTCTCCAGAGGTCGCGTCAGCCGCCGACCACTACCGGCAGGCCCTGGCCCTGGCCGAGGAGCTGGGCATGCGCCCGCTGCAGGCGCACTGCCACCGCGGCCTCGGGACATTGTACGCCAGGCAAGAGCAGCGGCAGCCGGCGCGGGCCGCCCTGGCCACCGCTATCGACATGTACCGCGCCATGGCGATGACCTTCTGGCTGCCACAGACGGAGGCGGCGCTAGCGCAGGTAGAGGGACCACCATGACGTGGCTCAACAGCTTGGCCTGCTCTCCTCTGGCGACCACCGCCCGATGATGATGGACGCGGTGTACCGCTGCGAGGGTAGCGTCAACTTGATGGCATGCAGCGCCTCGTTGCTCTCTGCGCCACAATGGATTAAACTAGCCATAAAAATAGCCATACGGAGACCATACGATGTCAGAGGTATCTATCGCCGAAGCCAAAAATGCCTTGACCCGCCTGGTACACGAGGCTGAGCGTGGTGAGGCCATTCACATTACCCGCCACGGGAAACCGGTAGCGGTTCTCCTCTCCACAGAGGCCTACGAACGCTTCACCTCCCAGCAGCAGCACACGGATTTCTGGCAGGCGGCACAGGCATGGCGTGCCCAGGCAAGTTTTGATTGGCCAGAATTGACGCCAGAAGAAGTGGACAGCTGGCGTGACCGATCCCCAGGCAGAGAATACTCATGGGACGACTGAGCTATCTCTTGGATAGCAACATACTCTCCGAGCCCTCTCGGCCACACCCGAACGTGCACGTCCAGGCACGTCTGCTGTCCCATCGCCACACCGTCTGTACAGCAGCTCCCGTGCTGCATGAGATGTACTACGGCTTAGCCCGCATGCCGGATGGTAGACGCAGACAGGCACTGGCCCACTACCTGGAGCACGCCGTGCGGCAGCGGCTGACGATCCTCTCCTACGACCGCGAAGCCGCCGTATGGCATGCCGAGGAGAGGGCGCGGCTGACCGCTCAAGGGCGTACGCCCCCCTTTGTTGATGGACAGATCGCGGCCATCGCCCTCGTCAACGGCCTGACCCTGGTGACCCGCAATACCGATGACTTTGCCGCTTTCGCTGGTCTCACAGTGGAAAACTGGTTCGAGGCGTAAGGAGAGGGCGGGACGGGGAGCGACTGGGGAGGGGATGATGACCTTTGAGCAAGTGTTAGATCAGGCATTGGCCATGCTCCAGCGCCGTGGACGCCTGACCTATCGCACCCTGCAGCGGCAGTTTCAACTCGACGAAGACGCCCTCCATGATCTCAAAGACGCCCTGCTCTATACCCACCCGCAGGTGCGGGATGAGGCGGGCCGGGGCCTCATCTGGACGGGGGTTCCGACTCCAGCTGCCCCAGTGGCCCCAGCGCCCGCAGCCCCACCCGAACGAGCTCCACTGGCCTATACGCCGTCGTATCTCGCCGAGAAGATTCTCACCTTACGCAGCGCCCTGGAAGGTGAGCGCAAGCAGGTGACCGTGCTCTTTGCCGATGTGAAAGGTTCGATGGAACTGCTGGCCGAGCGTGATCCCGAAGACGCCCGGCAACTCCTCGATCCCGTCCTGGAGCGCATGATGGCGGCGGTGCACCGCTACGAGGGGACCGTCAACCAGGTCATGGGCGACGGCATCATGGCGCTGTTCGGGGCGCCACTGGCGCATGAGGACCACGCGGTGCGGGCCTGTTACGCGGCGCTGGCCATGCAGGACGC
>SXND01000013.1 GCA_005777235.1 Pseudomonadota bacterium | reverse complement strand
CTGATCGAACAGCTCTTACCGAAGTCGATTCATGCAGTCACCTCGCAGGGCTTCGAACTGAAGGTGGCGCTCTTTGTGATCGCCTCTAGCCTCAATTGTTACCTCAATCTTTAGGAAGCCTGTAGGTAGCAACTTGAGTTAAGTAAGGCGCTCGGTGCGGCGGCCACAGGCAACGGGGAGGGTATCGCGTTGGAAGATTTGACGCATATTCGTACCCGGACGCGGTTCAGGAAGCCGCAACGAGCCCCCAGGAGCGGGTGGGCCTTTGCCCAGCTCCGTTGCTTTGTCGCGTATAAAGCTGCGCTGGCAGGCATTCCCGTCGTGTTGGTGGACCCCCGTAACACCAGTCGGGAGTGTCGTGTCTGTGGACATATCGCCAAGGCTAATCGACCAACGCAAGCGCGTTTCTCCTGCAAACAGTGCGGCTATGCCGCCCATGCCGACTTCAATGCGGCGAAGAACATTCGATCCCGGGCCAGAGTCAGTTGGCCTCTAGTTGCGGTTCGTCCGCCCCAGCAGCTCTGGCTGCTGGTTGGCGAAGCCAGCGACAAGCTCCGTCCTTCAGGGCGGAGTACCTGACGATAGCGTTTGATCAAGTCACCATCTTCCGCCACGCCGAAGATGGTGATGGGGATGCTGGCCGGATCGCGTCCCGCGGCCGTGGCCATGTCCTGAAAGGCAGGGAGGAGACCGAGGACGTCCCCATACGCCGGACGGCGCGCATGCGGCACCCAGCCATTACCATAGGCAATGGCACGGCGCGCCCCGTAGGGATAGGCCCCACCGACGATCACGGGTGGGTGGGGCTTCTGCACCGGTTTCGGCCAGGTCATCATCGGCGGGAAGGACACGAACTCCCCATGGTACTCTGGCTTGGTCTGCGTCCAGATCGCTTGCATCGCTTCGACGCGTTCGCGCATATTCTTGAAGCGTGACGCAAAGGCGGTGCCGTAATCGGCCATTTCCTCGGCATTCCAGCCCGCGCCAATACCAAACAAGAAACGTCCTTCTGAGGTCTGGTCCAGGCTGGCCACCTGCTTGGCCGTCTGGATCGGATCACGCTGTACCACCAGACAAATCCCCGTGCCCACCTTCAGGCGCGTGGTGGCGGCCGCCGCTGCCGCCAGCGTCACAAATGGGTCCATGACGTCGTAGTATTTCTGCGGCAGATCACCGCCCTGTGGAAAGGGCGACTGCCGCGACAGCGGGATATGCGAGTGTTCTGGAGCCCAGAGCGACTCGAAGCCACGTTCCTCCAGCGCACGGCCCAACGCCACCGGCCCCATGGCATAGTCCGTAAAGAAAATAGCGACTCCAAAGTCCATGTGTCTTCCCTTCGCACGCAACATTGTGGAACCTGTCCCCCGTGGACATGCTGCAAGCCGCGCCCGATTCCTCCGCACAGGCTCTCTGGTACGTAGCTGGCGCTATAGCTTGACATAGGAGAAGGTCACGCTGTAGCATAAAATATCACTGCGTGCTCCGCACCAGGGTCCGTATGGCATGCAACCAGCACGGTAGTATAGGCCTCAGCCCAATGCCAGGGACGTGAGGGCATTGTACACACTACGCGGGCCCTCATCAGCATATTAGGCATCCGCGCCATGGGCCACGGGACCAGGCAGATGTGTCGCGTCGATGCCCACGGTTTCCCGAAGACCCACCGTGCCCGGCAGAAACGCTATGGTGGCATGCAGACCGGGGATATCGTCAAAGAGGTCGTGCCCACCGGGAAGTATGCCGGCACCTGGGCCAGCCGCGTCGTCGTGAAGGCTCGTGGCTGGTTTGACCTGGTCATCGCTGGGAAGAAGGCCAGTGTGCATCAGAAGTATTGCACACGGCTGTGGGCTGCCGATGGCTATACGTACACCCTGCCTGCTGACGCAGGCACCGCTGTGTCCTCCCCCCGCTGAAGCGCGGGGTCTCCACAGCGGAAATTTTAGGAGAGCTTCCCCATGGCTATTCGTCCCGAAGACGTCGCTCCCGATGCGGTGTTCACCCAGCGTCCACCGACCCCAGCCCCAGCCCCAAAAGCCGATGGCATTGACCGCAGCACCTGGAACGGCTGGCCCAGCCGTAACACCGCCCAACCGCGGGTGCTTATCGACGACAAGCAGCGCCTCACGCGCGTCCGTACCCCCGTCATGGACCTCGAAGGCCACATGACGCCGACGCATTTGTTCTACACCGTGCAGCATTTTGCCGTGCCGGAACCCATCCGCGCCGAAGACTGGCACATGACGCTTGATGGCGAGGTCAAAAAACCTCTGACACTGACCTACGACGACCTGCGCCGTCTGCCGGCGCGCACCGTGCGCACGGTGATGGAGTGCTCGGGGAGCGACGCCAATTTCTTTGAATATTTTAAGGGGACAGGACCACGCCCCAACCGCGCTGAAGAGGGCATGATTGTCAGCGCGGGCGAGTTCACCGGCGTGCCCCTGGCGACGGTGCTGGCACAAGCCGGCCTGACGCACAAGGCAGCGCATGTACGCGCCGAAGGCTGGGATCGCGGCGTCCCGGCGACTGCCAAACCAGGCACCCAGCCGTTTTACTATGACAAGGGTTTACCGCTTGAAAAAGCCCTGCATCCCGACACCATTTTAGCTTGGGCGCAGAACGGTGAAGCGCTCGAACATCTGCACGGCGCTCCGATACGCCTCCTGGTGCCGGGCTGGTCGGGCAACTGGTCGGTGAAATGGCTACAGCGCCTGGAAGTTATGGAAGCCTCGCCGGATTGCTGGTATCACTGGCAATTCTACTACTACGGCGACAGCGCCGATGACCCCAACAAAGAACTCATCACCACCATTGGCGTGCGCTCGCTGGTCACCTTCCCACGCGACGATGCCACCACGCTCCCACAGGGCACGCACGTCATCCGTGGACGCGCCTGGAGCGGCGCCGGGGCTATTACCCAGGTGGAGGTCAGCGTGGATGGCGGACAGACCTGGCACGCGGCCCACATCGAGCCACCACGCGAGCGCTGGCTGTGGGTACGCTGGTCGTTGCCGTGGGACGCCACACCAGGGCAGTATCGCATCATGGCCCGCGCCACCGATGAAGTGGGCCGCGTCGAGCCGCAGACGCCGCGCTATAACTTTATGCGTAAAAATTTTAGCGCCATTGTGAGCACGGACGTGACTGTCCAGTAAGACCACGACCGTCGGCATTCGCGGGCAGACCCGGTGGTCTGCCCGGACACCAGCGCTCCGCACGAGGGACATCCATGCACATCGCTACCATTTTGGAGCAGATTCCGCCGCTCGCCCAGACCTGGGCTGCCGAGCGCGCCGACCGTCAAGAACGCACCACGGCTGACCCCGCCGACTACGCCCAACTGCGCCAGATCGGCGTCCCACTGCTAGCGGTGCCGGTAGAATTTGGTGGCACCTGGGAAAGCCTGGCGCAGTCCGCCCGCCCCCTCTGTACCTTGTTGCGCACCCTGGCGCAAGGCGATCCCTCCATCACCCTGTCCAGTGCCATGCACCACGGCGTGCTGGCCTCCTGGCGCATTCCCACGGTGCCCGAACCGTATAACACCGCCTGGCAGCAACAGCGCCGCGAGGTGTTTCAAACGGTGCTTGACGGCGCCTGGTGGGGCACCATCGTCTCGGAACCAGGCAGCGGCGGCGATGCTGGCCAGACACGTTCGCAGTGTGTGCCCGAGGCCCCCGACTCGCTACGCTATCGCATCTCGGGGCACAAGCATTTTGGCAGTGGCTCGGGGCTCACGTCTTTTATGACCACCCGTGCCATCCCAGAGGGCGAGACAGCGCCGGATCTGTTCTTCCTCGAGGTGCGCAACCAGCCCTGGGATGGCAGCACCGGCATGCGCTTAACGGCACCGTGGCGCGGCCATGGCATGCGTTCGACCAACAGCCATGCTTTTGAGTTTCAGGGCTTTCCCGCCACGCGCGTGGCCTGGCCTGGGCATCAAGCCGAACTCATGGCGGCCAATAGTGGCCTGGGGGGTATGTCTTTCAGCTCAGTGATCGTCGGGGTGGTCGATGCCGCCATGGCGTACACGCGCCAGTGGCTGCGCGAGCGTCGCCGTCAGGGCAGCGCGCTGCGCGCCTATCAGCAGACAGAATGGACCATGGCGGAGCAAGAGGCCTTTCTCATCGACCGAGCCTGGGAAGGCACGTTGCAGATGTTGGAACACGGGGAAATCGACCGCCGCATTATCCTGATGACCAAAGAATCCATCGCACGGCTGTCGGAGTTGGCGCTGAGCCGCCTGTGCAAGCTCACCGGCGGTACCGCCTATACGTGGTACTGCCCCTTGGGGGCCTGGCTGCACGACGTGCAAGCCCTGGGCTACCTGCGGCCCCCGTGGGCGCTGGCGTTCGATAACCTGTTCACTATGGGCTGGCAAGACGATGAGCGGTAGCAGCGCGGGCCTGGACGTACCCCGTCGGCTTGGGGTCATCCCTATGTGGCGCGCCCAGGAGGAGGGCCGCGCCCCTAACTGTGGCGCGGACTGCCGAAGAGGTCGCTGTAGGCGCGGGGCAAGAACAACAGCCCAAAGGTTCCATTGGCCAACATGAACGTCATATGGGACACCAGACTGTAGGCCAACAAATCCGCCTCGGGAGCATAGGCGCTAAAGAAAAAGATCCAGGCCGCTTGCGAAGTACCAAGATGGGCCACCGTCACAGGTAAAGCCCCTAGCAAAAAGACCATGGGCAGGAAGGCCAGCAGACGTCCAAAGGGGATCTGGATGCCGAAAAAGGCCAGGGCCTGATTGTGCACCAGCAAGGCCAGGAAAAATACGGCCCCCTTCAGCGCCAGGATTATGGCGCAGTGCTGCACGCGGACACGTTGAAAGGTCGAGAGCAGCACATGGGTCCGTAGGCGTTGCCCCAGGCGGCCCACCTTACCCCGTGCCAGGCTGAGGAGCAGCCACCAGAGGCTCCCTAAGGCGATGGGCAATACGAGCGAGATCCTCGGGATCCCCCCAGGAAAGGCCAGGCAGCCGCTCGTGGCGAATAAGATAAGATTTGTCGCCTCGAGGAGAATCAACAGTGCGACAGTACTGCTAATCTGTCCAAGTGGTGTCTGAAAACGTCGGTGCATGTACAGGGCCAGCGCCCCCTGGGCCAGCTGGGTATTGATGATGGACACCAGATAGGTGACGGCGCGTACTGGCAAGAGCTCGCGGTAGGGGAGTGGCCCATGGAACCAGCGGATCAGCCGGCTCAGCACGAAGGTGTCTAACAAAAAAAAACACAAAGAAAACGCGGCCATGAGCGCCAGGAAAGGCCGCAATTGCGCTTTGCCCAGGGCCTGCCAAAACGTGCCAAACGGAATGCGCCAGAAAATCGCGCCAAAAATCACCACGGTGAGCCCGATGGGCACGACCCGCGCCCAGGCAGTGGTGGCCTGGGGGGCGACCTGCCCCTGGCTTGGCGACTCGGGCACGGGTGGTGTGTTCATTGGCTGCCTTTCAGTCACGCACGGACATGGCGTGATCAAGCGCGTCCTGCAGCGGGGTGAGGGCAAAGGGCAGCAGGGCGCACGCTTCCGCAGGATCCGCCAGATGGGCACGGCACAAGATATCGAATACCGTACGGTTCCACCCCAACGTTGGGAGGCAGGCACCCGTAAGGCAGGCACTGAGCCACGCCGCGCCCCATGGGATCGTCAGCACACGCGGATGCCGCCCCAAGCGCGCAGCGACGTGACGCACCAGTGCACCGTAGGACAGGGTCTCGGGGCCTACCAGATTGACACAGCGCAACGGGTGCGGCGCGGTGGTGAGCGCCCACGTCAGCGCGGCGAGGACGTCCGCTTCGGCGAGGGGCTGGATACGCACCGCCCCACCGCTCACTAGGGGCAGGAGAGGGGCACGGGCCATACGACGCAGTTGCATGGCGGAGGGGCTCTGTGGCCCGAGGATCATTGGCACCCGGAAGATGGCCCCGGCGCATCCGGACTGTTGAATGCTGGCCTCTGCCAGCCCCTTAGTGCGCAGGTACGCATTCTGTGACGTCTCATCGGCCCCGGGAAAACTCAGATACACCAGCGTCTTGACCCCCACTGCGGCGGCGGCGGCCACCAGGGCGCTCGTCGTGTCGACATTGGCCTGCTGCAGCGTCTCCCCGCGTCGTGGAAAGAGGGCACCCGCGAGATGCACGACCACCTCTGCCCCCACCATCGCTTCCTGTAATGCCTGTGGCTGGCCATAATCAACGACGACGACCTCTGCACCCTGCTGCTGGAGAGATGCTGCGCCAGCCGCATGACGCACCAGGGCGCGTAACCGGGATGTGCCTGCGAGGACTCCGGCGCGCAGGTGGCCGAGGAGCGCGGTGCCAACGGCGCCATTGGCGCCAGTCAGGACAATGTCCATCACGTTACCAGTAGCCTATGGGTCGGAGCTAGCATGGTCTCTATGGGCAATCCATACGTGCAGGCCCCAGCACAGGGAGGCTGGATACACGTCAGGCACGCCGAGGCTCCTGCACCCAGAAGGGCATATTCACTGCGAGCTAGCCGCATATCCCCGTAGTCCTTGGCGTACATGCGCGTACGTAGCACGTCGGCAATGGGCACCTGGGCTGGGCACGTGCCTTCGCAGTCGTTACAACCGTGGCGGCAATAGGACGTGCTGTGCATCTGCGCGTAGCGCTGTAACAGGGGGAGGTCATCCTGGGAGGCGGCGCGCCAACCCGAGGCGCCGAGATATTCATCAATATGCCCCGGGCTTGTCATGGAAATAATGAGACCATCGACGTCAGGATTCGAGAGCACCCAGCGGAAAGCCGCCTGCGCAAAGGTCGCGCCGCCCTTTTCAAAGGGACGCATATCATTCAAGCGTGCCCCCATGAGCGTTTTCATGGCCACAACGCCGATGCCTTGCGCTTTGGCCTGCTTGAGGACACGTGGCAGATCGGGCTGCCGAGCGACAAAATCCAAGGAACGGGTGAAGCGCTGGTAAAATTTGGGATCCTGGCCAAAGTTGTAGGCGGTGAGGATGACGTCAACGCTGCCCGCCTGCAGAGCATAGTCGAGACAGGCAATGAGGTTGCCGGCGTGCCCGGAGATGCCGGTGGCGCGGATTTTCCCCTGGCGCTTGGCCTGCTCAACGAAAGCGGCCCACTCGGGATTTTTCAGCCGCTGCACATCATTGACGGCGTGATTGAAGTAGACATCGACATAATCCGTGCGTAAACGCCGCAGGCTGCCCTCCAGGGTTTCCATCAGCGCGCCCCGGCGTTCCGTTGCTCCAGCGCTGACCTTCGACGTAAGGTAGACTTTGTCGCGCTTGCCGTGGAGGGCACGTCCGATGGTACTCTCTGATTCCCCGCCGGTGTAGCTCTCAGCCGTATCAAAATAATTCACGCCGCGTTCCAAGGCATGACGGACGAGATCTTCTTCGCCCGCACCCAGGCGGCTGGCGCCGAATGAGATATCGGACATCTTGATGCCCGTAGTGCCCAGCGGCATATAGCGGCGCACTTCGGTTTTCACGGGCGCTGGCGCCTGCGGGTGCGCGGCGCTGGAGAACAACCCCATCCCAACGCTGGCCAGCGCACTCCGGCGTAGGAAGGCGCGGCGGTCAAGCCCGTCAGGATGACTTGATGACGGCATAGGCGTCTCCTTTCCACATCTAGGGGGTGAGCACGTCATTATACACGATTGGAGGTATGGAGGACACTAGTAGGCGTATGGTCCACCGCTCTCAGGCCGAGCCGCGTGGACCATACGGTTGTCGTAGGGGGACCGGCCGATCCCCCTACAGGAGATAGGCTCTAGGAGCCAAGGAAGCACGTCTCCTTAGAAGCGGGCGCGGACACGGACGCCAGCCCGGAGGGCCGGGTCGTTACCGTCACAGGCCTGCGTCCCGGCGACGTTTGGATTACAGTCGGCCAGTTGGGCAAGGTCTTTATAGCCTGCAGCTGGAATGCCGATTTCTCCGTCAAGGCGGATATCAAAATGCGGATTGAGCGTCCACATCCAGAAGCCCCCAACGCCGTGGTACAGGCTCTTGCTAATTTTCTGACCACGCAATTCTGGTGCAAAGGCCGTATCCAGGAGACTGCTGTCGATCATGGCGCGATAGACGTACCACCCGGTGATCTCATGCCCCTTCATGGGAAACAGGCGGATCCCAACGGGAATGACCAGCGTGCCTGGGTTGGAGTAGGTCGTCAGGATGCCGAGGTGGGAGGTGATGCCAAGGCGGGAATTGTAGACGTTCGAGGTAGTATGGGAACATTCGGTGCCGCCACCGCCAGCCCCTAACACGGCTCGGCCCACGGCATACGGATTGCGAGTCGTCCCCGCGGGCTGCGTCACGTTCGAAATCTGGGCCAGTCCTGGACACGAGTAGTCACGATGGGCAAAGGCCACACTCGTATCGAGGTGGTTAAAGAAGCCGTTTGAGGTGATGGCGTTCGAGTCGGCGACATTTTGGGTCTGGAAACCATGCAGCTTGTTATCACGCGCATCCCCATCGCCCGAGCCGTAGACCAGCCCGACGAAGGGGCGTACCATGCCCAACTCGGCTTCGAGATAGGCGATCGCACTCGCAGCGAAGATGTCATACTCACGCCGCAAGGGCACGACGGTCGGCAGACCTGTGGCCCCGGATCCACGCACGGTGCTGCCGCGTGCCGTACCCACGAGCACGTTGCCTTGCACCAGACCCCGGATGGGCCCCATCTTGCCGCTCCAACTGGCGTTGACCCACACGCTGTCGACCTTCTGCCCGGTCCAGCCGATATCTGGACGGTTGCCCGCGACTGCGGTATCCGCGCCAGCAAAGCGATCCCGGAACCACACCACGTCCATACCGAATTTGTGCGGTTTCGCGTCGTAGATCCCGCCGAACACGTAGTACATCGAGTCATTGTCGTTTTGTAGTCCCAGACGCTGTGATTCGCGTTCGATCACCGCGGAGGCCCACACCTTGAGCTTGCCAAAGTTGCCCTCAACGGCGATCCGTGGGTTGTCATTGGACAGGATACCCGCTTGACTCACAGCCCACAGGTCAGGGCCCACATGTAGGAGGATTGGCGTGCCTGGGAACTGATAGCGGATCGTGAAGCGTTCCACACGAAAACCGGGGTTTTCCGTGGAGGCGGCACGGCCAAAGACATCGGTACCGCCAGGGTTACTGGTGTTGGCGCGATCATCAATGAGGTTGCCATCAAAGATCGACTGGTTTTCGAAGAGTAGATGGAAATTGAGGTTTTTCTGGTACCGGAAATCCACCCCAAACCGCAACTCCGCATAGCTCAGATCGCCTTCCTGCTCGTGCTGTGCGGTGTTGGACGGGTTGCGACTGAGGGCTCGGTCACGCACCCGGCTCTCAAAATCCGCATTGTGCGACGTTTTATAGCGGATATCCGCGGTGGCAATGATATGCATAAACACATCGTTGCCGACTTCGATCCAATTGCCTAATCGTACGACGGGCTGTGGCGTTTGCTGAGCCACAGCAACAGACACTACGGCTAGGAAACACAGCATTCCCAGCGCTGTCTGGAACACACGCTTCATGTCTTCCCCCCTTGACAAAGTGTTTCGCCTGCTTCGCTGAGGTATCAGCTTCTGACGCTTCCACGCATTGCACAGCGCAACTCCGGAGCGTAGTGACTGACGTTTCCATGGGCCCACATCGAACGTCGCGCACCTCCTTTCCCGACAGAACGACTCAGAGAATACCTGGCGTGCCAGGCCACACACACCTGCACGCCTGTGCCACACAGAGACTGCATGCACCCCCTGGTCACCTCACGCCAACGTCCTTGGGCATGCCAACCGCGCGCACGACTCGTCTCTCAGAAGCATAGAAGAAAGCCTTGCAGGTCTGAGAGCATAGTTATCTAATATTTAGTGACTCCAGCGCCGGGAAATACGACAGCACGCGGAGAATTTCTCTTTTGTAAAAGCATTGTTTTCAAATGATTACAGATTTTTATCGTCATGCACCACCACCGCGGCGTCAGGGAGTGTTGTGCCGTAGAGAGAGGGTCGGCGTGCGGCTGGTGTCCCTTCTCCTGCGGGAAGAAGGGACGCGATGCGCGACGCGCCTACGCCTCTTCTAGCTAGCGGCTAGGCACAGATCCGCTTGGTGACTACTCCCCGGCCTGAAGGCCGGAGCTTCTAGGGACACGTCCCAGAGACTGTAGCCCCAGTCTCAAGATGTTGCAGGCGGCGTTGTGGTCACGGTCGAGTGTCAACCCGCAGCAGGCGCAAGCGTGCACACGCTCTGCCAGCGTCTTCTTCTGGCGGTGCCCACACCGGCTGCAATCTTGCGAGGTATAGGCCGGGGTGACCGCCACGCATCGCCTACCGGCCCATACTGCCTTGTACGCGAGGAACGTGGCGAATTGCGACCACGCCGCATCCTGGATGCTTTTGGCGAGGGAGTGATTGTGGACCATCCGATGGACCGCCCAGTCTTCCACGGCAAGGACGCCAAACCGGTTGACCAGACGACGGCTCTCTTGATGGGCAAAGTTCGTGCGTCGGTTGGCAATGCGCTCATGCACGCGGCGCACAATGGCGCGGCGCGTGCGTCGCTCTGGCGTCCCACGCGTGGCAGCCGACAGCTGGCGTTGCGTGCGCTTCAAGTCTTTTTCATCCCTGCGCAAGAACTTCGGGCAGGGCGTGCTCTCGCCAGTCGAGAGGGTAGCGAAGTTCAGCAAGCCCACGTCAATGCCCACGGCTTCGCCCGTGGCTGGCAACGCCTGTGGGTCAAACTCACACACGATGGTGACGTACCATTTCCGCAGAGACGAGCGACGAATCGTGCAGGTCTTTGGGAGGCCTTCCAGTGGACGATGGTGCACCACACGGACGGCGCCCACCTTGGAAAGCTTCAACAGCCCATGGGCCATCTGGCAGCCGTTGCCGTACTGCGGAAAGGTGAACGAGTCGTAGCGCCCAGGGCCGCGCCAGCGCGGAAAGCCTGGCGTCTCCTTGGCCTTGCACCGCCGGAAGAAGGCTTGAAACGCCCGATCGACACGGACCGCCACATGCTGCAGCACCTGGGAATGGACGTGCGCGAGTGCTGGACATCGTTGCTTCAGTGCGGGAAGCGTCACCGCCTGCTGATGGTAGGTGAGCGACTCCTGCCGTTCTTCCCAGGCACGTTTCCGCGCTTCCAGGAAGTGATTATAGAGCGTGCGGCATTCCTCTATTTGGCTTTCCAAGAGGTGTGCTGGCTTTTTCGTGGGCCTGAGTCGGTACTTCATGGTCTTCAGCATGCCATGGAGTATACCTTCATCTGTGGCACAAGTCTCGGAGGAATCGTGGCGGCTGAGAAGCCGCCAACGCCTTATATCCCCGCCCTGCACGGCGGGGTTTTACGGCCTCTTTGATAAAACGCTCTGGCGGCGGTCCACCCCACTGCGAGACGAGCGCCTCGTGCGCTGGTAAGAGCTGCGCGCCACTGGCAGCATGCAGACGATCGGTGTCTGCCCAGCGCTCATGCACCCGGCCCCAGGGATCGGCCCAGTAGTCGTAGACCTGACTCCCGAGCAGGTGCAGCCCAATACCCCACATGTGCTCATACTTGCCGAGCTTCTCCAGACGTTCGTGCCCGGAGAAGACGTCGTCCACGTCGTGGACCTCGAAGGAAAAGTGATTCAGCCCGGCTTGCTCGTGCTGCAGACAGAAGCACACGTGGTGATCGACGTACTCCTCCCCCCGGTCACAGCGATTGAACGACCCAATCAGATTGTCCTCGCTGCCGACATACACATCATCGGAGCACAAGAAACCCAGGGTGTCCCGGAACCACTGCACGGTGTCTTTGAGACGCGGCGACCCCATCACCCCGTGCCCAATGCGCTTGATCGGCGTCGGTTCCTGCGGTAACCGCAAGAGCGTTCCAGCCCGCCGCAGGGGCTCCGTGCCGGTATTCATCAGCGCGCGGCGCACGGGAATCGGGGGCAACGCCTGGACACCCCACACGACCTCAATCTGATAGCCATTCGGTTCCCGCAGACGCACACGCTTGCCGCCCCCGGGCTCGTCGATGTCTTCGACGCCCGAGGCTCCAGGCACCGTCGCCACGGTAGACAAATCCTCCTCACACGCTGCCGTGTAGGCGATGCCCACGAACCCGGGCTCGCCCTGCTCGGTCACATGGATGTGATGGGCCGGATCCGTGCCCCGCATGTACAGGGCGCGCGGCGTCCGGTCCACTTTTATCAGGCCGAAATGGGTCAGAAAATCCTCTTGGGCGTCGAGGTCCGGCGACCGGAGTTTACCGTACGCCATCTCTGTGACTTTGATTACTGGTATCCTCGTCTTCCTCCTGCCTGGGGGTTAGCGCAGGCGCTTAAAGATGCTGTGCGAACGGTTGGTGGTGTGAGGACGGATCTTCGTGGGCCAGTCGCCTTTTTCCGATTCCGCCAGCCAGCCGGGGCTGTTGGGGATGTCAGGCGAGTCAATTTCGTACACGGCCGCATAGCGCGCCAGCCCTGGAGCGTTGGTTGATTCGAGCCGGTAGCGCGTACAGGCATGCACGCCGGGGGCCTTGATGATATTGGGCACGTGCTCGGTGTCGTAGACGCGGTTGAATTCGTCTTCCATGGCGGTGGGGATGTCCATCTGCACCAGGTAAATGTAGTCAGCCATGCTTGTAAGACCTCCTGGGAATGGCGGTGCGGTGATGCTGTCGTGTCGGTGAATTATAAACGGGGTTCTAGAGCAACGCAAAGGCAACGGAGTCGCGTCGGCGCGTGCCGTCGGTACGGCAGCAGACTGGTCGCGGAGTCGCCTGCCCGTCCGTTTTACCCCGCAGGCACATACGCCTCCACTTCCACTTCCACCAGCATGTCTGGGTCAATCAGACGCCGTACCTCGACCATGGTCGCTGCCGGGCGGATGGCGCGAAAGAACTCCCCATGCGCCTAGCCGATTTGCTCCCACTGCGTGATGTCCACCACATAGAGGCGCGTCCGCACCACGTGTGCCAGCGTGGCCCCGGCCTGCGCCAGGGCCGCCTCAATGGTGCGTAGGGCCTGGACCGTCTGCGCATACGGGTCACCGAGGCCCACCATGCCCGTTGGGGTCATGGCCGTAGTCCCGGCTACGTGCACATGGGGCCCGACCCGCACCGCACGGGAATAGCCTATACGTGCTTCCCAGGGGCCACCACTGGTAATGTTACGCCGTGGTGTCATTTGCGGTGCTCCTCCATCCCTCACGTCCCGAGCTTCTTTAAAATCTTGGCACGGTACTGTTGATGCGCCGGGTTGTGCAGCTTTCGTTCCATCATCATGTTGTAGCGCAGGGTTTTCTCGTTCATCTTCTGCTGCAAGGTGCGGCGTTCCGTCTCATCGTAGCAGGCATCCAGGAGCGTTTTCAGCGACACGAGGTCTTTTTTCAGCTGCATCTCTTCCGGCAGCACACCGGCATTTTTGAGAATCTTATAGCCCATGCGCAGCGCCTCGGGCACACCGACCACGTCATCGAGTTTGAGCGGTTTGCCCTGCATGGGCAGGTTGTCAAACTCCCCGCGCTCCATCGCTTCCCGAATGCGTTGTTCAGCAATCTTGGTCAGGATGTCCATGGCTTCATCCTCTACAGCACGTCGAGGGCTTCTCCACCCTCGCCCTGTGGCAGACGGCCCAGGGCACCCACAGCCGCTTCCACAGGGCGAAGGCACCGGGTTACTTTTCGTGCGACAAGACCAGCGTTCCGGCGGCGGACAGCATGCCGCCCATGCCATTGACCAACGACAGATGGGCATTGGGGACTTGCCGTGCCCCACACTCACCCCGTTGCTGACGCACCGCTTCCAGAATCGGGAACACCCCGTACATTCCCGAGTGTGTATAGGACAGCCCGCCGCCATTGGTGTTGATCGGCAGCGAGCCACCGGGAGTCGAGCGGCCCTCGGCGAAAAAGTGCACACCCTCACCGGGCTTGGCAAACCCCAGGGATTCTAACATGATGGGCGGTCCCGAGGTAAACGCATCGTAGAGAATGATGTGATCGAATTCACTGTGCGTCACCCCGGCCATGGCCAAGGCGCGTTGCCCGGAAATGCGCGTCGCCGCGCTGAGCGGCAGGCCCTGCATCTGCGTCACCGAGACATGCTCGGTGCCCTCACCCGTGCCGCGCACGTAGACGGGTTTTTTGGCACAATCCTTGGCGCGGTCAGCCCGCGTCAACACCACGGCGCCCCCGGCATCGGTCACGAGACAGATGTTCAGCACGGTGAACGGATAGCAAATGGGCCGGGCGTTGATCACTTCCGCAATGGTCAGCGGATCGCGGTACATGGCCTTGGGATTGAGGCCCGCCCAGGCCCGCGTCGAGACGGCCACCTGGGCCCATTGCTCCAGCGTGGTGCCGTATTCGTGCATGTGGCGCGTGGTGATAAGACTGAAATAGGTCGGAGCCGCCCCAAAACCGTAGGGGATTTCATACTGTCCGCTGATGCTGGTGTCGCGCCCGCGTGTCACGCCGACCCCGGAGCGCCCGCTCTCGCCGTGCGAAATGACTGCCACATCGCACAGATGATGGTGCAAGGCCGCCACGGCATGCTCTACGAGGATCATAAAGGAGCAACCGCCGACGCTGGTGCCATCGACATAGCGCGGCGTGATACCCAGGGCCTCGCCCAACATGGCCGGGGAATGCTGCCCGGCGGTGAAGATGCCGTCCACGTCCGAGATTTTCAACCCGGCATCGCGCACTGCATTAGTGATGGCTTCGAGATGCAAGGCCAATTGACTTTTGTGGGGGATGTTGCCAATCTCGTCACTCTCATCCACCCCGACAATACACACAGAATTGGAAAGCTCGCGCATTGAACCGCGCTCTGCCATACGTCGTTCCCCTCGCTACACGGCTGGTTGAAAGGCCGGCATTGTTACGTCGTCGGTGATCTGCACAAAGACCATTTCTACGGGCATGTCGCACTTGATCGCTTGAGGATCAGGCTCGATGTTGATCATATTGGCCAACATGCGTGGGCCTTCCTCAAGTTGCACCATGGCGAGAACATAGGGCGTAGGGATTTTGACCGCACGGTTAAAAGGCCGGTACATAATCTGAAAGGAATACAGTGTGCCCTTGCCGCTGCCCTCCACCCAGGTGAGGTTGCTGGAATGGCAATGTGGGCAGAACACGCGTGGATAAAAATGCACCTGGCCACAATCCTGGCACTTGGGCAGCATGAGTTTGCCTTCTTTCATGCCATCCCAATAGGGTTTGGACTCGGGCGTAATCGGCTGTGGAAGTGGACGGTCCGGTTCCATGCGACTCCTTTTGTCAATAGCGACGTGCCCCACGGGCGCAGTGAGGCTTCCCCCGCCTGTGGGGCCAGGCTACAGCAATGCGTAACACTTGGCGGGGCAAAGTACCGGGAATACAGGTGCTGTGACACTCCGCTGCCACTGAAGTGGCGCGGCTTCTTGGAGCCTCCCAGGATGCCCCAAGCTACAGACAGTATGTATTGTCTGGCCAGTGCCCTGGCATTTACGCAGAACCTGCACGCCGTGGTCGATGTCCCAAAAGACTTCCATGGCAGCAGGGTACGATACTTCGTTCGACTGCGTTGCAACTTTTACGTCCAGAACTGCCCTGGACAACGCCGGAGTCGAAGTTGCAAAGAACGGATGGCACACGGTACGCGCCCATGCTGATTCCCGTCTAGTCTGCCCAAGGGCCTTCTGGGTTGTGCTGTGCAGCGTACATGTGTAACAATAGCACATCTTTGACCCATTCTCAAGAGGTGTGTTATGGAAATGAGACGATGCCACATTGTCATTCCAGAGAATCTTTATGAGCAGATTCGGCGTATTGCCCAGCGTGAACACCGCTCCCTATCGGCGCAGATCGTCCACTACCTTGCAACCGCTGTAGCTGGCGAGCACGAAGACAGTTCGGCTGCAGCCGAAGAGCGCTGACCTCTGGGGTTGGAAACCCCGAGGCTTGCGCGGGCTGAAGCCCTGTTGCTGTCAAGTCTGGGCCTAGGGGCGGGCTGTGGCAGCGAGGCGGTGCTGTGAGGTTACTCGAAGTGCACCGTGACGGACGGCTCCCCTGGCAATCCCACGTACTTGACGGTGATGCGTGTGCCAGGCTGCGTTGGAGCCGGGGGGAAATAGCCTCCCAGACTCAGCAGGTCGCCCGGTTTGAGCACGATGCCGTCCTGTTTGAGAGCCCGCGCCAGCCACAGCGCTGCATTGAGGGGGTTCTCCATGAGCACATGCCCTTTGGCACGGCCTAGTTCTGTGCCGCTGCTATCCTCCGTCATCACGACGGTCATCTCGGCCAGAGCGTCAAGAAATGCCTGCGTGGCTTCGGCTTTGATCCGCGGACCAAGGACACCACCGCGAAACGCGATATTGGTTGCGATGAGGGCCGTGCCGGTGGCCGTGCCGGCGAGCATGAGATCCGGCAACTCGATGAACGGCACAATGGCCGCAATGTGCTGTAAGGCGTCGAGCGGGGTGGTGGCGTCGGCCAGTGCAGCATCCTGGACCACGGCGATGAGGTCGGCCTCATACATCGGGCGCGCCCCAAACTGGGCCGGTAGCGTGGTGCCGCTGGCGACCATGTGGTTGGCGAACATGACCCCCCAGGCCGGGCTCTGGACACCGAAACGCTGTTGCAACACCGGATTGGTGAAGCCCGCTTTATACCCGACGACCGGACCGAGCACGGGTGGCAGCGCCTGCACCACCTGCGCTCTGGCGCACGCCGCATCAGCGAGGCTGAGATCGTTGCCAAAACCTTGGCTGACGCGCGCGGCTTGGACATCGGCTACATAGGCCTTCACGGCCTGCGAATCTGGGCATGCCGCATGCGAGAGCAACGGGAACAACATAGCGAAACTTATCAAGCTATAACGGCTCATGGTATCCATAGTCTTCTCCTGCGACATGCTGGAACAGGTGGCAAGCCCTCCTCCCCCCCACGCCAGGCACCCGTGCTGGCTCTGGGCTCCATCCAACCGAATAGTAGGCTAACGGGAGCAGGCCAGCAAGGGTAAGCGAGGGTAAGCCAGGCGACACGTACCCTGACGTGGTGCCAGCGCGTGGTGTCGGAGGCTGTAGAGCCCCCGCGCTGTCGCAGTGTAGAGGGATGCTGCCGTGCACGTCACGCCGTTGGTGTCTTGTGTTGGACATGCTCAGACTCAAGTGTTGTCTCCCTTCTACCGATATCTTTCCCAAGACCTGGTACCTCGGGTCTACGGAGCATTTTTTCCTGAAAACTCTTACTGTCCGTATGCTACACTGACATCCTATGCGTACACAGCTGCTGGGAACACAGCAACTTATCATCGCCTTGTTAGGTAGCCTGGTGGCTATGATGCTCTGTGGGGTGCTGTACCTCACCAGCAGTATCGTCTTGCCCTTTATGGTGGCGCTTTTCCTCGCGTATCTCCTGGATCCTCTGGTGCGTTTTCTCCAGGCCTATCGGGTACCGCTTGGTCTTGCGGTATGTTTTGCCTTGCTGGTCACTTTTGTGTTTTTTGCCCTGATGGGTATGCTCTTCTACGCGAGTGTGCAGTCGTTTATTCGTGAATATCCGACGTACGAGCCGAAGCTGCGTGTGTTGATCGCCACGCTACTCTCGCATCTTGAAACGACGCCGTTGGCCTGGCAGCTCTCCGATTGGAGTAAGGAGCTGTCTACCGCGTCTGTGGTGCGGACGGTGCTCACGAGCCTGGGGACGTTTGTGACGTTCTTGGGGCACCTGCTGTTAGTGCTGCTCTTTATGGTGTTTATCTTGTTTGGGCAACAGCGGCTGCCAGCCCGCATCCATCGTGCCTTCGGGGCAGAACAAGCCCAACGCCTCACGCTGGTCTTGGAGTGTATTACACGGCAAATCCAGACGTATCTCGGCACGAAGGCGCTGCTCAGCCTCGTGATGGGAATACTCGTCAATTTGTGCCTGGTCGTCTTGCAGGTGGATTTTGCCGTGCTCTGGGGTGCGTTGGCCTTCATGCTGCATTTTATTCCGCATATCGGTGCCGTGCTGGCCACCATTCCCCCTGTGCTGGTGGCGCTGGTAAAATTCGGGACGATTATGCCTGCCGTCTGGGTGGTGGTGTGCATTGCCGTTATCCATATCGTCCTTGGTATGTGCCTTGAGCCGCGTATTATGGGACGTAGCTTGCACATGAGTCCTCTGCTGGTGGTGTTGTCGCTGCTGTTCTGGGGCTGGTTGTGGGGCATCGTCGGGACCATCCTGGCCGTGCCAATTATGGCGACGATCCAAATCGTCTGTGATAACATCCCATCATTACGTTTCGTCAGTGCCTTGATGAGTGATGCCTAGTACGCGCGCCCTTCCCCGGCGTCATGGGCTGTCGTTGTACGTGGTAAGGCGGTTGTAGAGAGTCATTACCTCTCTATGTTTGTGGCCAAAGGAGATCCCTCATGTTTTCGTATTTTGACCATCTGGCGTGTTCCGCCTGCGATGCCACATACGCCCCTACGACCTTACTGAATCTGTGTACCTGTGGTGCTCCCGTGTTGGCACGCTATCAGCTTGATGATGCGGCAGAAGCGTTAGACCGTACCACGTTAAAGGGGAACACCTTGTGGCGCTATCATGCCATGCTCCCGGTGCAAAGCCCGGCCGGGATAGTGTCCCTTGGGGAAGGCATGACCCCGCTGTTGCGCGCTGAGCGTTTGGGACGCAGCCTGGGATTGTCGCATCTCTACATTAAAGATGAATCGCTCAATCCCACCGGTTCCTTCAAGGCACGTGGGCTGGCCTTGGCGATTGCGCGGGCGGCGGAACTCGGCGTGACGCGGGTGGCAGTGCCCTCCGCCGGCAACGCCGGGGGCGCCACCGCCGCGTATGCCGCGCGGGCGGGTTTAGAGTCATATGTATTTATGCCGCGCGATGTCCCGCGCGCTTTTGTGGTGGAATGCCAGATTAACGGGGCCCATGTCGAGCTGGTAGACGGTTTGATCACGGATGCCGGACGCCGGGTCGCCGCCGGGCGTGAGGAGTATGGTTGGTTCGATCTCTCGACGCTGAAAGAGCCGTACCGTGTGGAAGGCAAAAAGACCATGGGGTATGAGCTGGCTGAGCAATTTGACTGGGAACTCCCCAACGTGATTCTCTACCCCACAGGTGGCGGCACAGGGCTGATAGGGATGTGGAAGAGTTTTGATGAGATGGAGGCTCTGGGCTGGATTGACTCACATCGACCCCGTATGGTGTCGATCCAAGCCGAGGGCTGTGCACCGATTGTGCGTGCCTTTCACAGTGGGGCCACCAAAGCCGAACCCTGGGAAAACGCCACCACCATGGCCGCAGGCCTGCGCGTGCCGAGCGCTGTGGGGGATGCCCTGATGTTACGGGCGCTACGTGACAGTGAAGGGACGGCGGTGGCCGTCAGCGAGGAGGAAATCCTTTGGGGAGTCAAAGCCATCGGCCAGAGTGAAGGGCTCTTTGTCTGTCCTGAAGGCGGTGCGGCGCTGGCGGGTCTACGCCGTTTAGTCGAGCAAGGGTGGATCGACCGTGAAGAACGCGTGGTGCTGTTTAATACGGGTAGCGGTCTGAAATACCTAGATACCTTTCCCTCGACGCTCGGGTGAACTGGACGGAGTGATGGGTGACAACCACCAAAGTCATGGTGCTTGAAAGCGACAAGCAGGTCGCAAGCAGTCTCTATCGTCGTTTGCAGCGCGTGGGATATCACGTGTGTGCACTGCTGGCCTCGGGCGATGACGCGCTACGCCATGGGATGGAGAGTAGGCCCGATGTGGTGCTCACCAATGTTGGGTTAGCGGGCGAGCGCGATGGCATCGCTACGGCGTCCTTATTACAGGAGCATCTAGCCCTGCCAGTGATTTACCTGACAGGGTCGACGGATTTGGCGCTCTTCCACCGCGCCATGGAGACGGCTCCCTATGGCTATCTATATTATCCATGTGATGTGCGGCAGATTATCATGACCATCGAAACAGCTTTGGCGCGGCACACGCGCACACAGCAGGCCCAACAGGTACAAGCGCAGGCCCTCTTGTTGACCGCAACTTTGCAGGCCATGGAGACGCCGGTGATCACCACGGATACGCAGGGGCAGGTCACCAGGCTCAATCCTGCCGCAGAAGCTTTGACGGGTTGGCACCAGGATGAGGCGGTCGGACAACCTGTCGCCGCGGTCTTCCAGGTCATGCCGCAGACACCGCAGACACCGCAGACACCGCAGACACCGCAGACACCGCAGACACCGTTCGAGCACCCGGCGCTGCAAGCGCTGCGGGAGGGAGGTGCTGTCCATACGCCGCTAGACGCCCTGCTGGTCACGAAGGCTGGGACGATCCTCCCCGTGGAGAGTTATGCGGTGCCCATCGCTGTTCCCCAACAATCACCCCTGGGTGTGGTGATTGTTGGGCGCGATCTGACCGCGCAGCAACATCTTGAAGCCCAGCGCCTGCAAGTGAGGACGGCACAAACCGTCGATACGCTCACGGCCGGGGTAGCACATCACTTTAACAATATGCTCAATGGTATTCTGGGATTTACGGAGTTAGCACTTGATGGCATGTCACCACGCGATCCTGTCTGGGGTTGCCTCCAGCACGTCCTGACCGCCGGGCGGCGCGCCAGTGACCTCGTGTACCAGATGCTCGTCTTTAGCCGCCAACAGCGTATGGAACGCTACCCCATGAATCCGGCCATGTTTCTCCATGATGCGATTACGGCTCTCCGCGCCTCGCAGTCGGACGCCGTGACGATTCAGGAGGATCTTGACCTCGGAGCCGGCATGGTGCTGGGGGATGGCGCACAGCTGCATGAAGTCTTGAAGCACCTATGTAGTAATGCGCTGCATGCCATGCGTGTGACGGGTGGTGTCTTGCAGATCCGCCTCAGCAGGGTCGAGGTGGACGCCGAATTTGCCGCCGCACACCCGACCCTGCAACCAGGCTCCTACCTCAGACTTGCGGTCAGCGATACGGGGGAGGGCATATCTCCTGAAGTCCAAACGCACATGTTTGAGCCATTTTTTACCACGAAAGACGTCGGAGAAGGTACGGGGATGGGGCTCGCAGTCGTGCATGGCATTGTGACCCATCATGGCGGCGTTGTCTTAGTTGAGAGTACGCTGGGGAAGGGCACCACGATCAGTGTGTATCTCCCCCGTTTCACCGAGCCCACCGTACCACACGTGGTATGACCCATCATCCCCGTGCGATCTTCCGACTGTTGATTGCTTTGATCATCGCCTCATTGGAGTCAAACTTATAGTCGGCAAGCTGGGCTTGCGTGGCCATGTGTTGTTCCGCACCTTCCAATAGCGTGATGTCCTCTCGCGTCACCGGATACCCACAGCGCTCCTCAACCAGCCGTTGCACGGCTTGACGTCGTGCCGCCACTACCCTCGCCGTTGGCGTGGGTACCGTGGCCAACTCACGTAAAACCGTGTCCACCCCCCGCTCGGCGTCTTGCTTGGCTTTCCCCACCAGCCCATCACTGGCTTGGCGCGACCAGCCGACAACATAGGTGTGATCGAGCACCCTGTGGCGGATAGGATCATAGACTTGGTAGACGGCACTGGCCTGCTCCGCGGTGCTGGCGTCCGGCTTGGTGAGAAAGGTGCCGTGCGCGTAGGGCAGCCCAATCGTCTCATCCACACAGTCGCCAATGGCAAAGATCACACTGTCCAGCGGGATTTCCATATACGTCCCTGTGCCACGCGCAGTGAGCGTCTCGTTATGCAACACGAGTCGGTTCTCCTCGACGCGCAGACCACAGACGCGCCCATCCGGCGTGCTGAGGATCTCGACGGGCGAAGCCAGAAAGCGAAACACCAGGCGTCCAGGCGCCCCGGCCGGTCGCGCGGGTGGAGTCGCTGTGGTCATGGCCGCGATGAGCGCCGTGGTGTCTTGGCCCACGGCTGCGAGATGCGGGCGGAGGCGCTCGATTTCGTGCCGCAACGCCGTTTGATCGACGAATGGCTCGACATAGGTATATTCTTTCGCATCGTAGCGGCGCTCTGCCGGGCCACGACGCGCCACCACAATGACTTCGGCGACATCGTGGCGTAACTGTAACAAATAGTGGGCGATATCAATCATGACATTGCCCATCCCGACAATGGCCACACGTTTGCCGATGGCAAACTGCTGCTGACTAAAGGGGGGAAGACGGTTGTAATGGTAGACGAGGTCTTTGGCATGCACGACGCCGACGGCCTCCTCTCCTGGCAGCCCGAGCGACTTGGTCCCTTGCGCCCCGGCGGCACAGATGAGCGCATCCAAGCCGAGGGCGTGCAAATCGTCGAGTGTGAGGGCACCTTTCTCCCCCACACGACAATTGCCGTAATACTCCACACGGGGATGCGCCAGAATACGTCGGAACTGCTTGCGTAGGCCCTCCTTCATTTTGTATTTGGTCGGGAAAATGCCGTATTCCGCTAAGCCGCCTGGTTTGATGTCCTGATTGAATAGCACGACGTAGACGCCAGCCTCTGACAATTTTTGCGCGGCGTACAACCCTGCTGGCCCAGCGCCAATAATGCCAACCAGGTGTCCGCTCTGTCCTACTACGCCCTCCATGAGCTTCCTTCCCATACGATGGTTACGATCCTCATTCTACCGGTGCCACCCTGCGTCCATAGCCCGGCACACGCCTGCGGTGGCCCTGCACGTCCGTGCCCCGGACGCTAGTTGTCTACAGTCAAGAGCACCTTCCCAACGTTGCGATGTTCTTGGAGATACCGGTGGGCGGCAGGGGCCGCCGCCAATGGAAAGGTCTGGGCTATGACGGGACTGATCTGCCCGGCGCTACACATCTGGACGATCGTCTGCAAGGCCTCATGGAGCACGCCAGTGTGCTCCCACAAACGCCCCAGATGCAGACCGATAACGGCCTTATTGTCCTGCATCAGACGCAGAGGATGAAACCACGGCATACGGAGGAGATGCCAGAGCACGCGTGGGAGACGGCGGCGTGGACCAACGCTCATGCGTGAGACGCCAAACATGAGTAAACGGCCGAGGGGCGCGAGCAGGTGATAACTTTGGGCAAACGAATGGCCCCCGAGGGGATCAAGGACGATATCAACTCCGCGGCCACCCGTGAGACCACGGACGACTCTAGTGACGTCATGGTGATAGTAATCAATGGTATGGTGTACGCCTTGGTCATGTAAAAAGGCATGCTTGGACGCCGCCGCGGTGCCATAGATCTCTGCCTGGCGCAAGCTGGCAAGCTGCACCGCTGCTAAGCCGACCCCGCCAGCCGCCCCGTGAATCAAGACATGTTCGCCGGCACGTAACTGGCCCCAGTGGTACAACAACAGATAGGCCGTCAGATAATTGACGGGGAGGGCCGCCGCCACGGGAAACGGCATCTGCGCTGGCAGAGGCACCACCTGGTGCTCTGGCACGACGACCCGATCGGCGTACCCACCAAAGCGCGTTACCGCCAGGACAGGTTGTTCTGGTACCACCGTGGTCACGCCCGTTCCGACTTGATAGACCACTCCTGCCACTTCATAGCCCAAGACGACAGGTGGTTTCGGACACTCGGGGTACAAGCCCTGGCGTGCCAGCACGTCGGCAAAATTGACCCCAATGGCCCGCACCGCAATACCCACAGTGCCCGGTGTCACGGTCGGGTCGGGGCTGCCCTGGAGCGTCAACACCTCTGGAGGGCCATGGCGAAGCACACACATTTGACGCATGGATTACTTTCTCAGCCTAGGCCTTAATCCTGGCCGCGCTCACGCCGTTGATCGCGTAAGAACTCTTCCAGTTCGCGAGCCAGCTCTTCCCCACTAGGCAGCGCGTCCGTATTGCCAGGATATTCTTCAGCCTCGTCGTCGTCATCCTCATGCTCTTCCAGGCGCCGGACATAGTCTGCCACTTTGGAATCCGAGGCCAAGACGTTGGCGACACGCCGATCAAAATCGTTGGCGGCAGACTCGAGATCATGGAGATCGGCACTAAAGTCGAGCAGCGTGAAGGTCCGGCGTACCAGGGCCAGCGCCGCTTTGATATTGGGGGATGCCGCGATGTAATGTGGCACATTCGCCCACACGCTAATGGCTGGCAAGCCCTGGCGGCGGCAGGCATCGTGCAGGGTGCCGACAATCCCTGTTGGGCCTTCATACCGTGAGGTGGCTAAGTGGAGGCGCTTGGCTAAAGCCGGATCACTGGCCGAGCCGGTGATGCGTATGGGACGCGAGTAGGCTACGTCGGCCAACAGCGCGCCGAGGGTGACCACCAATTCGATATGGCATTCCTGCACGACGCGAAGGATAGCGTCAATATAGGCCTTCCAGCGTAAATGCGGCTCGACACCCAGACCGATTACCACATCTTGCACTAGGCGCGCATCGCGGGCATAGGAAAATTCATTGGCTGGCCAAATGATCTCACGCTCACCATGCCGTATACGCACTTGCGGACGCTGCTCGACAAAATTGTACAATGTCTCAGGATCGAGGCTGGCAAATTTGTGCGACCCTAAGCGTTGCGACAAAAATTTCGCCGCGAAGGTCGCAGAGCCCCCGGCATCGTTCCAGCCAGAAAATGCGAGCACCAGAATAGGGCGATTGAGAGTCGGTATAGTGCTGAACGACAGGGGATCCATGGGACACTCCTTCCCAAAACTGGGCGATGCACGCATGCGCTATGTGTAGAGTTGTAACAGAAATTTGCGCCTAGGGAAAGGCTAAAGCCGGCACGGAAGGGGTGCAGTGGGTGCCCGAGACGGACGTGACGCACCCGGTCACTAGATGTCTGTTTCATCAATACACCACCAGTGCTCCAGGGTGTTTCCTGGGAGCGCCACGCTCCAGCGTGGCTGCCGGAGCCGGGCTGGAGCCCGACGTTCCCAGGGTGGCATGGGCGTAGGACTGACGCAATGGACATCTAGGGCGGAGGCGGTGCGCCCAGACGGGCCGCGTCGAGGCGGTGCTGCCGCCACGTGGCATAGTGGCGCGCCATCCATGGCGAGAGACGTCCCAGGAGATACATCGCCACGCCCAGTGGCCCCTGGACCCACCAGGGTGTCACCGCCGTGATCCCTGCCGCGCCGAGAAAGATGAGAGCCCAGAGGAGGGTCATCAGGCGCGTGGTCTCATGGAACAATGGCGTGGTCCAGACGTCGGGCGGCGTATACCGACGGGCAATGTACATGGTCCATGGTACACCG
This sequence comes from Pseudomonadota bacterium, assembly GCA_005777235.1. Taxonomy (GTDB): domain Bacteria; phylum Tectomicrobia; class Entotheonellia; order Entotheonellales; family Entotheonellaceae; genus SXND01. The sequence goes on along the minus strand of SXND01000013.1, from coordinate 26,581 downwards.
GCCCACACCGTCAGCACCGAGCCCAGTGCTACGCCGAGCATGATCCACACTCCAAGGTCCACGCTGTCCCTCTCATATCATCTCAGCACGTGTGCCACAGACTTCAGGCCGGCGGTACCACGCCGTGCCGGCGTAAAAACGCCAGCTGGGCTTCGAGCAGATCGTCCACGGCAGCGTCCTGCACATCGAGTCCGGCCACCCGTGCTGGCGGCTGTCCGGGTCGCCAAAATTCGGCGGCTGCCAGACGGGTCCGACGCATGGAGCAGTCGCGTAAGTCCGCTCCCATGAGCAGCGCGCCTTCGAGATCCGCGTCACTGAAATCAGCCCCACGGAGGTTGGCGCCTTGGAAATCGGCGTTGGTGAGATTGGCGCCGCGCAAATCGACGCCCTGTAAGTCACTCCCGGCCAGCGTGCAGTTCTTGAGTTGCATGCCAGCCAACTGGGCCCCAGGCCACTGCACATGGTGCAGATCCAGGGACAGCAACACCTGGCCCTGATACGGACGAGCGTCCCCTGTGGCCCGCAAGCGGGCCAGCTGCGTTGGGCTGAGATTGCCCGAGATATAGCGCTCCTCGTGCTGGAAATCGGCGTTGTTGTGGTAACCACCAGCACGTTCCCAGTAGCCCAGCACATCTTCCGCGAGGAAGCGGATCTCCCGCACCCACTTGAGGCTTTTATAGAAATAGCGCGACGGGGCAACCAGCCGTAGCGGATAGCCATGCGGCACACTTAAGGGCGCACCGTCCATTGCCCAGGCCAGGAGCACCTCGTGCTCCAGACACACGGACAGCGGTAAGGAGGTATCGTGTTGACGCGGGGAATAGGCCACACACTGCACAAAGCGCGCCGCCGCCGTTGGGGCAACCAGCGCGGCCAGGGTCGTCAAGGCGAGGCCACGCCAGCGACAACCCAGGCGCGACCAACGGGTGACACAGTGGATGTCGTGTGTGGCTTCGACCTGCGGCAACGCCAGAAGCGCATTGTAGGTCCAGCTCTGCGGATGCGCCACCTCACCCGTGATACGCAGGCGCCACTGTTGCAAGTCGAGCGCTTCCGGGAGCGGGGCGCGCTCGCCCACCACGGGGAATTTACGGGTGGCCTGCTGCCGAGGCGGCAAGGGACGCGGTACATCGGTCGGCGCTATCGTGCGGCCTCCTCCCTAGCGCTGGCGCTGCACGCCGACGCGCTGGCAGACATGGGCCACCGGGCACTGGCTACACATCGGGGAGGTCGGCTTGCAACGATGCTGGCCCAGGGCCACCAGGCAGGGATTGTACACCAGCCAGTACTCACTCGGCAGTTTTTTGCGCAGGGTCATCTCGGTATCGAAAGGATCTTTGGTCTTGATGTACCCCCAACGGTTAGAAATGCGATGCACGTGCGTGTCCACACAGAGCGCCGGGATGCCGTACCCTTCAGCCAAGACGAGATTGGCGGTTTTGCGCCCAACCCCGTTAAAGGTCAGCAGGACGTCGAGGTCGTCAGGGACGCGCCCATCAAAGTGATCGAGCAGGCGCTGGGAAATCTCCAGAATCTGCCCGGCTTTGTTGCGATAAAAGCCCACCGGATAAATCACCCGTTCGACGGTCTGACGGTCCAGGCCCACCATGGCGGCGGGCGTATCTGCCAGGGCAAACAGCCGCTGTGCTGCCGGGCCGGTGGTTTGATCAAGGGTGCGCAAGCTCAACAGCGTCGAGATCAGCACCCGGTAGGGATCATGGCTTTCTTGGGCGATGAGGCTGACCACGGGCACGTCCCAGGTCGGGACGTCACGTTGCAGGATGGCCATGGCCTCACGCAACTGTTTTTGCAGCATAAGGGGCCCTATCTACGCTACCCCGAGTTTTTCCAGCATCTTCTCGTATTCCCCAATGGGTACGGCGCCGACAATCGGCGATTCGTCATTGAACACCACGGTGGGACTGGCCGACACCATGTACGTCGTGACCGCGCTGTTGTAGTCATCCAAGACGGCCTGACGGGCCCGCCCTGAGGTGAAATCGGCCAGAAAACGGTCAAAGTCCAACGGCGCCTGCCGGACCAACGCCAGGAGTTCCTCGGGTTGAGCGAGGTTGATGCCCTCTTCAAAAAAGCCACGGAACAGGCGAAAATGCAGGTCGTCCGCCGCTTCGGGACTCTGGAAGGCCGCACACTTGGCCGCTTCCAGCGCGGGCAGGCTCCAGTTGGGGTAATCATCTCGTTCCCACATCTTCCAGTTGATGCCATCAGGCTTGACCATGGCCGCGATACGGCGCCAGGAGGCTTCGCGCCGGGTACCCCGGAACGGGGTCGTGGCCTGGGGTGCAGGGCGTAAGGGGAAGGCGCGTCGTTCAATCTGCAACTGTGCGCCATAGCGTTCTTGTAAGCGATGGAGGCGAACTGCCGCCGGATAACACCAGGGTCAAAGGTAATCGGAGAACTCGATAATCTGGATGGGGCTCGCCATGCTGGGCTCCTGGAAGGAAAGTCGCGATGTCTCGTGGTGCATGCTGCCATTATAGGCGACAGCGGGCGCGCTCGACAAGGCGCGTGGGCTGGCACCTCTTACTCATCCGCGGCTAGGCCGGGGCGGCGCCGGGTTTGTTTCACCGTGCTGGTGCGCTGTTTCGACTCTAAGCGCCGTACCGCCACACCCAGGGATGGGCGGGTGGGAATGCGGCGCTTGGGCACATGCAAGGCGCGTTGCAAGAAGAGGATAAAGCGCTCGACGACTTCGGCACGATTGCGGTGTTGGCTGCGCGTGGTCTGCGAGGTGAGATGCAGGATGCCATGGGTGTCGATATACGAGCGTAATTGACGCAGCACACGGGAGCGCTGCATCTCGCTGAGACTCGGGGAGTTGCCGACATCAAAGAGCAACTCCACCTGCGAGGCGGTGCGATTGACGTGCTGTCCCCCAGGGCCACTGCTGCGACTAAACTGAAAGTGGAGTTCAGACAGCGGCAGCACCACCGTGTCGGTAATCTGTAAATCGGTCTCTGACGGCACGTCGACTCTCCTGGCATCGCCATAAGCGACTCTAGACCTGAGAGCGCCAGCGTGGAGCGGCGGACGGTACCCGGACCGGCTGCTGTCCACGACCCGAGCCCGCAGGGTAGTGGGCGGGTTCTCAGCCGACTGGCCGCGGTTTACCCGCCGTAGAACATGCGCTCACCGAGATCTTTGAGCCACAGCGTGGCATCATCGGCACGCCCTTCAGGGGCGGTGCGTACCCCAGCCTCTGTCACTTCACCGATAAAGACCGAGTGATCACCACGCTCAATCGTTTCGACGAGCGTGCAGGCCACCCACGCTGGGGTATTGAGCAGCAACGGGGCGCCATTCGGACCCGACTCAAAGGGCTCACCACCAATGGTATTGCCTTCGCGCTCATGCGACTTGAAAAAATTGAAGGCCATGGCTTGTTGCCCCTTGCCCAGGACATTCAGGGCAAATTGCTTGCTTTCCTTAATCAGGGCATGGGCCCCCGAATCCGTTTTGACCCCCAGGACCACCAGCGGTGGACTAAAGGCGCCCTGGGTCACCCAGTTGACCGTTGCCGCGGCAATCGCACCATCCTTGGCTTCAGCGGTCAAAACATACAGACCATAGGGAATCATCCGCAAGGCAGTTTTTTTAGCATCTTCGTTCATGGCGTATCCTTTCCTTGGATAGCACAGCAACACGCGAACTGGTCTGCGCATGTTTATAGCATACCCCGGCAGACCTGCAAAGCGTCGGCGTGGCGCCAGTCCAGCCCCGGGGTTGCCTCTTCCCCGTCGAATACCGCTATAATGCCCAAGCATACCGCACCACAGCGTCGCAACAGGCAGGCCATCCCCTCGAAAGGATTGGAGTTATGTCGCAGCAGCCGGATGTAATCGTTGTCGGAGCCGGGGTCATGGGATGTGGCACGGCGTATTGGCTGAGCAAAGCCGGGTTGAACGTGCTGGTGCTCGAGCAAGAAGCCATTGCCTGTGGCGCCTCGGGCGTTGCGGCAGCGATGTTAGAGGCCGTCGGCCACGGCGCCCACTTAACGGGCGATGACCCACTGAGCGCTTTTGCCGGCGCCAGCTTTGCCGTGCATCAGACCCTGCGGCAGCAGCTCCTGGACGAATCCGGCGTGGACATTGGCTATCGTGAGAACCCGGTTATTCACCCGGCCTTTACGCTGGCCGAGGCCGAGACGCTCCAGGCGTATGCCCGAACGCACTGCGACGCCACCCCGCCAGTCACCTGGCTGGAAGGGCAGGCGCTGTGGGAGGTGGAGCCACGACTGAACCGCGCCATGCTCGGCGCGCTGATGACGCACCAGGCCCAAGTGCTGGCTTACCGCTTTGTGCTGGCCCTGGCACGCGCCGCTGAGCGACGGGGCATGACCATCCGCCATGGCGCAGTCATTGGGCTGGAGCGCCAGGTCGGACCGGGCATCAGCGTCCACCTGCGCACGGGCCCCACGCTGACGGCGCCCACGGTCGTGCTCGCCATGGGACCGTGGAGCGCCCACACCGCGGCCTGGGTGGGCTTACGGATCCCGGTCTACCCAGTGCGTGGGCAATTACTGGAGTTACGCGTGCCTGATCCGCAGCTGCGCGCCACGATCTCGTATGGTGGCATGTATCTAGTGGCCAAGGCGGATGGACTCACCCTGGCTGGCACCACCGAAGAGCACGACAGCGGCTTCGTCACGCAGCCCACTGCCGCCGGGCGCCAAGCGATTCTAGACGCAGCGCTCCATATGGCGCCTGGGCTGGACGACGCGCAGGTCGTCGGCCACATCTGCGGTTTGCGCCCGTGCTCGGAGGATCGTCTGCCCCTCATGGGCCCGGTGCCAGGGTGGCCGGGGGTGTACATACTCGCGGGCCATTTCCGCAGCGGTATGCTCCTCAGTGCGCTGAGCACGCGCTGCATTGCCGAGCTGATTGTCGAGGGCACGAGTGCCGTCTCGCTGGCCGCTTTTGATCCTGCCCGCTTTACGACTGGGGTATCCGTGTCGGGCTGAAGCCTGACCTGCAGGAGCAGCCGGTGCTCTGTCGGTCAGGCTGAGGCAACACACGCTAGGCTCCTACGGCTGCCTGCTGAAAGGCGGGCATGACCTCGTGCGCAAAGCTGCTCAAGAGTTCCTGAAACTGGCTCAGGCTGGCACCCATGGGAAAACCGAGGACAATATGTTCCAGGCCAGGATACCGGGCCTCGATCTCCTGCAGATAGGCGACGGTCTCTGCTGGGGTACCACAGAACCAGGCTTGCTTCTCCAACACCTCCTCGAAATTGGTGCCGGCGGCAATATGTCGCGCCACGCCGTCGGGGCCCGTGGCCGCGATCTGCTGGTCGTTGTACCGTAGCATGCCGAGCGGGGCCGCGAATTTGACGTGTTCCTCGAACATCGGTTGCAGGCCACGCTTGGCTTTCTCATGTGTTTCATCCATGTAGAGCCACAGGCCGAGCCCGAGGTTTTCGCCAAGGCGCAGCTGGCGCCCCTGGCGGGCATTGGCCTCTTGATACGCCCGCACCCAGCGCTCGACGTACTCGGTGGCGGTGCCGAGAATCATGCCTTTGATGCCGTGCTTCGCCATAAAAGCGAGCCCACGCGGACTGCCACTGACCACAGGCTGCCAGAGATCCACGGGCAGATGTACGGGGCGCGGCACCAGCGTAATCTCCTGCAACTGGTAGCCACGGTACGGGACGTCGGGCGGGATGTTGTAGTGCTTGCCATGATGGGAGAAGGACGGCTCGTTGAACGCCTTCATGAGGACCTCGAACTGCTCTTCAAACAGTTCCCGGTTGGCGTCGGCATCGGCCATGGGCGCGCCAAAGGTCTCGACCTCGCGGGTGTGATAGCCCCGGCCAACACCGCACACGACGCGACCACCCGTCAAAATATCGGCCATGGCAAAATCTTCCGCCAGGCGTAGCGGATGCCACATCGGCAGCACGTTGAAACCACAGCCAAATTTGAGGCGTTGCGTGTGTTGGGCTAACCACAGGCTCAGCATGAGCAGATTCGGGATGCACTCGTAGCCCTCGCGCTGGAAATGGTGCTCAGCCATCCACAGGGTGTGATACCCCAAGCGGTCCATCTGCTGGGCCAGCGCCTGCGCAATGTCAAAAGCCTTGATACAGCGTTCATTGCTATAATGGCGGTCGTCAGCCGGGGTGCCCTGAAACCCCACGCCTTCGCCTTCCAGCACATGGCCAGCGTACAGGACGGAAAAATGGCGGATCATCTCTTACCTCCTTGATGTGTGCGACAGCTGATATGTCGCATGATGTACGGCGTGGTGGACCTGCCTGCGTATACCTTACACGTTTAGGCGTGTGGCAGCCACTGGGCACACACCGGGCGCCGTCCGCGGACGGGGGCTATGATGGCATGTCGAACGAGAACGGCAGGGGTAAAGCCCCTTGACAGCCCTGAGAAAATCGGCTTATAGTGGCTGCCCGTCAACGGGCAAGGACATCAGACGACGCTAGGCGAGCATGGGCAACGCTGCGATGCTGTGGTAGCAGCATGTCACCCAGCAGGCAAAGCCTCGACGCGGGGTGGGCAGCGTGGGAAGAGCATGCTAGAGTGCTGCGCATGTGATGTGGCAAAGCCGTGGTTGGAGGAACACCGTGAATGAGATGGGGAGGGGCTGATGCTAGGCTGGTTGCCGGGTGGGTATGGCGGCGTCTCAACATACGCCAAATCTATTGATGATGTCTTTTATTTTATCTATTACCTCACTGCGTTTATTTTTCTGCTAGTGACGGTCCTCATGGTCTGGTTTATTGTACGTTACCGTGTGCAGGACGGGGATACCCGGCGGGCGACGTATACCCATGGCAACAACCTGCTGGAGCTGACGTGGACGATCATTCCGGCCATCGTGTTCGTCGGTATCTGGTTTGTGAGCAAGACAAGCTGGGCGGAAATTAAAGGCCAGAGTCCGCCGCCTGATGTGGAGGTGCGGGTCACGGCCAAACAGTTTGGCTGGGGCTTTGCCTATCCCGGGCCCGATAAAGCCTTTGACACGGCAGATGATAAAACGGACAAAGACACCTCCACCAGAGAACTGTACGTGCCCGTCAACAAAGTGGTGCGGGTGTACCTCAGCAGCGAGGATGTCATTCATAGTTTTTTTGTGCCTTCGTTTCGTCTCAAGCAAGACGCGGTCCCAGGGCGCGTCATTCCCGTGTGGTTCAATGTCACCAAACCCGGACGCTATGAGCTGCCCTGTGCAGAATTGTGCGGTCCGGGGCATTCTGGCATGATAAGTTGGGTCAACGTCCTCTCTGAGGCTGAGTATCAAGCCTGGGTACAAAAAACGTGGCGCTAAACCGTACACGCCGAGGAAAGGCTGCAACCGTGAGGTTTGAGAAAGAAGGGAACGAGGCATGAGTGAGTCGCAAGGCGGGGTACATGCGGAGCACCACCGCGAAGGATTTATTCGCCACTACATTTTTTCGCTTGACCACAAGATGATTGGGCGGCAGTTTCTCTTTAGCGGACTGCTGATGCTGGTTGTCGGCGGTCTACTCGCCATGATGGTACGCTGGCAGCTCGGTTTTCCGGGCACCCCGTTACCGCTGAGCGGATGGATTTCAGAGGAATTTTGGGAGAACCAAAACTGGCTGCCTTCCATGCGGCTTGGGGTGATCAGCTCTGAGGTTTACAACACACTCTTTACCATGCATGCCACCATCATGATCTTCTTCGTGGTCATGCCGATTCTGGTGGGCGGGTTTGGCAATTTTCTGATCCCGATTTCCATTGGCGCGGGGGATATGGCGTTTCCCGTCCTGAATATGCTGTCGTTCTGGACCGCGATTCCCGCCACGATTCTGATGATTATCTCGTTTTTCGTGCCCGGTGGTGCCGCTGGTGGCGGGTGGACGAGCTATGCGCCCCTGGCTGCGGTGCCGCAGTATGCCGGGGTCGGCGGGGCGTGGGGCGTCAATCTCTGGTGCATTAGCCTGTTTATTCTGGGTTTCTCGTCGTTGATGGGTTCGATCAACTACATCACGACCATCATCAACATGCGGGCGCCAGGTATGACCTGGTTTCGTATGCCCCTCACCATCTGGTCGCTGTTTATCGTCGCCGTCTTGTTGCTGTTGGCCTTACCCGTCCTGACGTCGGCCCTGGCCATGATGCTCTTTGATCGCATGTTTGGTACGAGCTTTTTTATCCCCTCTGGTGGTGGTGAGCCGCTGTTGTGGCAGCACCTGTTCTGGTTCTTTGGCCATCCTGAAGTGTACATCCTCGTCCTCCCGGCCATGGGCATTACCTCGGACATCTTGCCGGTGTTTTCGCGCAAGCCGGTGTATGGCTATCACGCCATGGTGTTTTCGATGATCGCGATTGCCTTCTTGTCCTGGGTAGTCTGGGGCCATCACATGTTTCAGAGCGGTATGAATCCGGCGCTGGGGACCGCCTTCATGCTGACGACGATGTTCATTGCGGTGCCCTCAGCCATTAAAACCTTTAACTGGCTCGGGACGCTGTGGGGTGGCCGACTGACCTTCCCCACGCCGATGCTGTTTGCCCTCGGGTTTGTGTCCCTGTTTACGATTGGGGGCCTGAGTGGCATTTTTATGGCCTCAACGCCGGTCGACATCTTTATCCACGATACGTACTACATCGTGGCCCACATTCACTACGTGGTGGCTGGCATCATCTTTGGCGTGTTTGCTGGGATCTATTTCTGGTTTCCCAAGATGTTTGGCCGCATGCTGGACGAAAAGATGGGCAAGATTCACTTCTGGCTCACCTTCGTGTTTTTCAATCTGACCTTCTTCCCCATGCACTTTCTGGGCGTGGGCGGTCATCTGCGGCGTATCTACAACCCGACAGACTATAAGTTCCTCGAACCCTTCACAGGCATGAACACGTTTATCACCGTCATGGCGCTGTGCCTGGGGGTGTCGCAGATCCCCTTCGTGATCAATTTCATTAAGTCACTGGTTGCTGGGGAGCGGGCTACGGAAAATCCCTGGCAAGCCAATACCCTGGAATGGGATACCCCGTCTCCGCCACCGCATGCGAACTTCCTGACGCCGCCGGTGGTCTATCGTGGCCCCTACGAATTCAGTTCGCCAGACGTGGCAGAGGATTGGTTACCACAGAGCCGGCGTCTCGAAGCGATTCCACGCCGCAGCGGACATTAGGCCATGCGTTTAAGGCACATTTTCTGCCTGGACAGGTGAGCGTATGATGGAGTTCCGGACGGCAACGGTCAGAGTCGCACGCGTGCCAGCGTACCAGCGTCTGCTGGATTATCTGGAGCTGGCCAAGATGCGCTTGGTGCTCATGATTCTTGTCGTCACCCTGGTAGGTTTTTACATGGGGGCACCAGGGCCGGTGGACTGGTGGCAGGTGCAACATCTACTCGTTGGTGTCGCGCTGGCCGCCGGTGGCGCGCTGGCGCTCAACGCCTATATCGAGATTGAAGCCGATGCCCTCATGCCACGTACGCAGACGCGCCCCGTGCAAGACGGACGGATCCCGCCATCGGCCGCGTTGTGGTTTGGGATAGTGACCACGGCGAGTGGGCTGCTCTATCTCACGTTGCTGGTGGAACCATGGAGTGCGTGCATCACGAGTGCGATTGTCGGGAGTTACCTGTTTGGCTATACCCCGCTGAAAATGAAGACGTCCTTATGCAGTCTCGTGGGGGCGGTGGCCGGGGCGTTACCGCCGGTGGTGGGTTGGGTGGCAGCGCGTGGGAGCGCGGGGAACGGGGCCTGGGTGCTGTTTGCTATCCTCTTCCTGTGGCAAATCCCTCACTCACTCGCCATTGCGCGGTTGTATCGTGACGATTACGCCCGCGCCGGGTTTCGGATTCTCCCGGTGCTTGATCCAGAAGGATGGAGCACTGGGCGGCATGTGGTCATCCATTCTCTGGCGCTGTTGGCTGTCGGTTTGCTGCCTACCCTGGTCGGGATGACCGGGGTGGTGTATTTTGTGGCAGCCTTGCTCCTGGGGCTCGTTTTTCTGGGATTTGGGATTGATCTCGCCCGTGCCTATACCACGGTAGCGGCACGTCGTCTGTTGTTCGTCTCACTGGTCTACCTGCCGTTGATCTTTTTGCTCATGGCCCTCGACAAAGTCCCACAGTCATAGCAAAGGGCATTGTGTGCATCGAAACGAGGTACGACAGAGGAATAGGCGTGTGCTCACCATTCTTGTTGCGACATTTGTGTTGTTGTGTCTTGTGGCGCTAACGCGCATGTTCACACGGTAGCGCTCCTGGAGGACACCCGATGGCCCACGTTCCCACCCTGGCGGCCACGTTGGCGGGCGGCACTGACACCTTGACGCCAGTGCGCACGCACTCCCCAGGGCCTCCGCCCTTTTCGCCAGGGCCTCCCGATGATGACGGCGATGGCGGTCGCTATGGCGATGATGGGGGCCCGCGTGGGACGCCGCTCAGCAATGCGCGTTTGGGCCTGCTGATTTTCCTGGGGGCCGAGACCATGTTTTTTGCCGGCCTCGTGGGCGCGTTCCTGGTGTATCGCCTCGCCAATGAGACGTGGCCACCGATGGCGATGCCTCGTCTCCCCGTTGAGATCACCGGCTTGAACACGCTGATTCTGCTCTATAGCGCCTGGACGATGGCCGCGGCCAACCGCGCCATGCGGTATGGAGAGGGCCAAAGGGCCACACGTCTGCTCCTACGCACGGCTCTGCTCGGCGTCACCTTCCTGCTCGTCCAGGGCTATGAGTGGGTCAAACTCATCAGCTATGGCCTCACCCTCTCCTCCGGCGTGTATGGCGCCACGTTTTACACGCTCATTGGCTGCCATGGCCTGCACGTCTTGGGGGCAGTCATCTGGTTGTGCAGTGTGTGGCGGCGGGCGACGCACCAGCGCTATAGCGCCACGCGGCGCACAGGCGTGGTCCTGTGTGCGATGTATTGGTCATATGTTGTTGGTCTGTGGCCCTTTTTATATTTTCTGGTTTATCTGTACTGACGAGAGGAGGTCGGTATGCAGGGACGAAGGATGAGGCGGTCCTGGAGATGGCCTCTCGTGGGAGGCGTCATGGCGTATGCCCTGCTCCCAGCCGCAGCCTGGGCCTGCGCGGTGTGCTGGGAAGGGGATGATGCGCTGGCACGGGGCATGAATAGCAGCATTCTGTTCTTGATGTCTATGCCATTTCTGATCTTTGGCGCCATTTTTGGCACAGTGTACCTCGCACACAAGCGCGCCCAGCAGCGTGCAGGGAAAGCGCTAGCCTGGACACAGAAGGAGAATGCACAGTGAGCGAAGCGGCTGCCATGCATACCGGGCATGCAGAATCGTACGAAAGCCCCTTGACGCCTGAGAGCTGGGGCAAACTGGGGATGTGGGTCTTCCTGGCAGGTGATGCCATGTCGTTTGGCACGCTCCTCGCCGGGTATGGTGCCATACGCTATGGCAGCACCGAATGGCCAAAGCCGTATGATGTCCTGGGCATCTGGCTTACCGCCTTGATGACCTTACTCCTGATCGTTAGTAGCGTGTGGATGGTCAAAGGCTTGGCCGCCATCCAGCGTAACGATCTGGCCGGATTTCGCAAGTTTATTGGCTGGACCATTCTTGGGGGAGTCGCGTTCCTCCTGGGGCAAGCCTACGAGTGGTGGCATCTGATTCATCAAGGCCTTGGATTGACCGGATGGACATTGCAGCTCGCGTCCGGTGAAATCGTCACGGGGGCGCCGCAGTTTGGCACCACGTTCTTCATCATTACGGGCTTCCACGGCCTGCATGTCACGGGGGGGGTGCTGTACCTGCTGTGCATCTGGCTGCGTGGGATCAGCGGTGCCTATTCGGCGACCAATTACAGCTCGGTGGAGATCGCGGGTCTCTACTGGCACTTTGTCGATTTGGTGTGGATCATGGTCTTCACCTTTGTCTATCTGATTTAGGGTATGGCGGAGAATTCACGCATGGCTGAGCATCATTCTGACGCGTTGTACATGAAGATTTTTTACTATCTGCTAGCCCTGACGATCCTGGAAATCCTGGTCGCACTGCCAGACTATTCGGCGTTTGCCAAAGCGGTGTTGCTGGTTGGCATGGCGGTGGGAAAAGCGGTGCTCGTGGCATTGTATTTCATGCATCTGCGCTTTGAGCGCGCGACGCTTGGGCTGATTGCCTTTACCCCGCTCGTCATTTGCGTCTTTCTGGTCTTTATGTTGATCCCGGACTTCAGCGCCTCGACTAGACTCCCCCATAAAACGGCTGTGCCCGCCAAGGCCTCTGGGGCCAAGCACTAACCTGCCGCCGCGTTCTCGCCGATCGTGGACCACGCGTCCATGATCGGCTTCCTACTGTTGCACAGGGATGTGTACGAAGTGTGTCCCGTCCCACGTAAAACGTGCCTCGACCAGCTGCTGCCCCTGCCGCAGGTGCATGACCAGGATGGGTGGCTTGCCTGGCTGTGGTATCGTTGTCTGCGCTTCCAAAAGCCCTTGCAACGCCAGGACGCCTGTGCTGGTCTCGGTTATCAGAGCATGGGCCTGGCCCCCGGTCACGACTGTGCCAAAGATGGGGGCGTTGCCGGCTCTCTGATAGACCAGCAGCAGGTCGTCCGCCCGGCCAGTGCCGCGGGCATCGACATAACGCAACGCCACAATGGTATCCTCAAGACGCCACCAGACCCCTGGATCAGCGGCGGGCACCGGGGCAGGGTCCAGACGGATGGGGAGGCCCAGACGCGCTGCCTGCGCGAAGTAGTGCTGGCTGCGTGCCAGGAGGTCTGGGGCTGCTCCAGTCGTCTGGGTGGCTTGGCGCCAGTACACTATCCCAAGGAGCAAGGCCGCTGCCGCGTTGTCCGGTTGGAAGACCAGCACCTGCTGGAGATTTTTTTCCGCGCGTTGGAGCGGGGTGGCTTGCCAGAGAAACGGAAACACCCGACGCGGCGCCTGCACGAGGAGAGACACCTGGGCCGCACCTAGCAAGGCGTGCACCTTACTCGTTGGGCTCGCGGCGTCCGTCTGATAGCCGGTTTTGAAGGCGGCCAGCGCCTCCGTCAGCAGGGCTTCTCGCGTTGGCGTGTCTGGTGCCAGACGCGCCTGGGCTACGCGACGATACCCCTGCTCGATGACCTCAGACGCAGGGCCTGCTACCACCGCGAGGGTGACGTGACCGTACAGCACGCCCACACTCATTACCAGACCTATCATGCGCGCTTGCTGCATCGTGTGCTCCTCCTGCTGGCGTTGTCGGCATGTCGCGTGTCCTAGGGTGGCGATGCACGACCGGCGAGCCCCCCAGCGTGCAGGATAGCATGAAGACGGAGGTCACGGGATATGCCTGCAGAACGTCCATCCGTGCAAGCCCTGCGTGCATTGCGCCGCGGGCTCCGTTTGTGTTGCCCGCGCTGCGGTGCCCGCACGTTGTGTCGTTCCTGGCTGACCCTGCACGAGCACTGTGCGGAGTGTCGGTTGCGCTTTGAGCGTGAACAAGGCTATTTCCTGGGCGCCATGTATGTCAACTATGGCGTGACGGTGGGGTTGGCACTCCTCGGCTCCTTCGCCGTGGAGTGGTCCATGCCCGTGTCCTTGACCCAACAATTGCTGCTCTGGGTCGGCTTTTGCAGCGTCTTCCCGGTGTGCTTTTTCCGCTATTCGCGCAGTCTGTGGCTGGCCATGGATTATTGGTGTGATCCCTGGGGGAACGACGCAACCGAGGAGGACGAGGACGAGGACGAGGCCAGATAAATGCTGGTCGTCCCCGTCCTGCGCGAGGCCTCTAGGAAGTCTTGCCAATCGCCTTGAGCAATTCAACGAGCGGCACTTGACGCCCGTGCAGGGGCAAAATCTGCTCCACGTCCAACTTCAGCCGTTCGAGGTTGCTGTGCAGATTCACGCTAAAGGGATTCGGCTGGGCCGGCGGCGGGGTGTTGGGAGCCGCGGGCGTATAGGCATCCGCCTCGATGAGGAATTTTTCCTTGGGGAGATAGGCGACAATCAACCCGTCGTGGTGCTGATTCCCCTGTAACACATGCAGTTCGAGCACGCGGGTGCCATCGCTGAGGACGCGCTTCTCCTGCATACCCTCAACGGTAGGTTGCTTGCCAGACTGGGCGAGTTTGTCAGGCTGCACCGTGCGCGGCGCGGCCAAACTTTGGGCGAGAAACGCCTTGTTGACGTCATGCGTAATGATGGTGATGCCATCTGCGGCAAAGGCCCCCAGGCCGCCGGCGTGGTCAAAGTGATGATGCGTGTTGACGACATACTTAATGGGTTTGCTGGGCAGTAACTTTTTGGTCTCCGCCAACACCGCACTGGCACGAGCGTCATCCTGCGGTCCTTCAATCACCACCACATGGTCCTGCATTTCCACCACGACGCTGTGATGCGTGCCCCCGGTGAGGTACCAGACGCCCTCAGCCACTTTGTTGGCTTCGACCTTGATGCTGGCCTGACGTACGTCATCGGGTACTGTAATATCCGCCGGCGCATTGGCTTGCACCTCTTGCACGGTCAGATCCAGGCTAGGAAAGCCACCTTGGGTCTGCACAATACGCGTGGGAAACTGCAAGCCGCCGAAGTCTTTATATTCGGTGTAGGTCGTCTCGGTGAGCATGTCGCCGAGGACGTGGTGCGGACTCCAAGAGGTGACCTTTTCGACCAGGTGGCGCTCATTGATGGTCGCCTGGATTTTGAGGGCGCCAGGTACTGTGAAGGCCAGGGTCGTGAGCTTACGGTCCCCTGCCGTTTGCGTTTGCGCGGTCACCTGATGGGCCATGGCGGCTTTGATCACACCATGCGGGGTAATCCAGAGCTGTTGTAAGCGCTCGGGCAGTGCAACCGGAGCGGCTACCATGTTGTTCCCCGTCTGGTTCCAGGCGTGTGTCCCGCTGACAAAGAACATCTGGCGCTGCTCACCAGACAGGGGCTGGCCACCCCCGCCGCGCGGCGTGGGCTCCGCCTGGGTGCGGACGATCTCATCGTGCATGGAGACGGTGCTATAGTTAACGAGACGCTTGAAACTTTTGACATTGAAACGTGGCCACGGGGCTCCAGGGGCCGCATTCTGCCCGAGGGCGAAATTCGTCCCGCTGCCTGTATACTGCAGCGATGTGAGCTCGGCGCTTCCCATGGCCTTCGCCACACTGTCCAGCACAGCTTTGGCGTCCTGGGCCGGTGCCACGCCTGGCAGCAAGGTGAGGAGGAGTAGAGTAGGAACCAGGGTGTGTCGCATAACGGCACTCCTTTACGCTAAGTGGAGCGTTGCGAGAGAGCCCTGCCCTCCCGAGTGGTTGCGGGGTCACATGAGAGTGTAGCGTGTTGACAGGCGGTGTCAACACAGGCGTACGCTCGCCCGGCGAGAAGTCCATGGCGGATGGAGGGACGACCGGCCGGTCGTCCCTTTTGGGCAGGTATGAGGTATGTGGCATCGAGACCTTTCGGCCCACAGGAGCCTGATCATCAGCCCTGCGTCTTGCCAGCCCGGACGCGCGCATCATAACAGTCGGCGCACAGGATCTCGCCCCAGGTTTGCCCGGTGTACCACGTTTGCAGATCTACAGCGCCGCACTGCACACAGGTGATGTCGGCATCAAGGAGGCGTTCACCCTCCTCCCCAAGCACAGCCCGAAACACGGCCATGGCGCGTTGGGAGGTATGATCCGGCCGGGAGCGGAGAAAGCCTTCGACAATGTTCTGGGCGGCGTCAACCCCGCTAAAGATGAGGGCCTCGACCATGGCCATCGCGGCGTGGGTAAACGCCACGACGTCCCCACCCGGCACGCATACCTGCTGGGCGTCATCGCGTACGGGTGGCAGCATCACCCCACTGCCGGGCAGGCCAGGGATAGCTCCCACCATGGCCCACAGCCACATCTGGGCCTGCTGATATATCGGGTCTTCTTCTACTAGATGCGACTCGGCACAGGCGCTGGCGTGGCTGGCCAGGAGCTGCGCTGCCACGGCCACACGCGGGCGGTCCACGGGGGGATGGCGCACCGAGAAATAATGCACGGCCAGTGAAAAGACGCGCGTATTATCGGCGTGGTCGTTCCACTCCGGATGGTCTGGCCACAGGCCGCCGCTCCAGCCATCGACCATAATCGTGTGCTGTACAGCCCTGGTGTCGGCATCGAGCAGGTGAAACAACGTTGGCACATCGAGCAGGTGCATGGTCTTCTCCCTGTGGACACAGGACGATGGTTCGCCCGCCAACTTTGTAGTATAAATGCTGCACCGTGACAACAGAAAGCGCCCGGTGGTGCGCTCTGGTGCCTGCCGACCTTGCCAGCGCAGCGCGAGTCGGACGACTGTCCCACGCGACCGTGGGCGTCGGAGTGAGGCGACAGGTCGCTCCCTCCAGGCAGAGCCACCGGCAGAAGGATGCAGATGTCATGCAGGTTTTTGAGACGGTGCGGGGACTCCGCCAATTTCTCGCGGCCCATCGCGCCACCAACATACGCATTGGCCTGGTCCCCACCATGGGCTCTCTCCACGCCGGGCACATCAGCCTCGTGCACGCGGCCCGCCAGGAGTGCGAGGTGGTGGTCATGTCAATTTTTGTCAATCCTACCCAATTTGGCCCACAAGAGGATTTTGCTGCCTACCCGCGTGACCTCGCGGGTGATCTGCAGCAGGCGCGGGAGGCTGGGGTAGACGTGGTGTTTACGCCGACTGTGGCAGAGATGTATCCCACGGGTTTTCTCACCGAGGTGCGGGTGAGCGCCATCACGGCCCTCCTTTGCGGCGCCTCCCGCCCCGGCCATTTTCACGGGGTGACGACGGTGGTGGGGAAACTCTTCCACATTGTGGGAGCGGACCGTGCCTACTTTGGGCAGAAGGATTACCAGCAGGTGACGGTGCTGCGCCAGATGACGCGGGATCTCTGTATGCCCACCACAGTCATCACTTGTCCGACTATCCGCGAGCCCGACGGTTTGGCGATGAGTTCGCGTAATGCCTACTTGACGCCAGCGGAACGCCGGGCGGCGCTGGTGTTGTGGCGCACGCTGCAACTGGCGCAAGCGCGCCTGGCCCAGGGTGAGCGCCACGGCGACCGATTGATGGCCACGCTACGCAACGCGGTGGCGCAGGAGCCGTTAGCGCGCCTCGACTATGTGGCGGTGTGCGATCCTGACACGCTGTGTGAGGTGGCACAGTTGGCGGGTACAGTGGTGGTGGCGCTGGCGGTGTATATCGGTGCAACGCGGCTGATTGACAATGTGGTGCTGCAGGTGCCCCCTAGCGCCTAATGGCAGGCGCTGCGAGGTCTCTGGGACCGCCCTGCGCCCAGAGCTGTACGGCGGGGCACCGGAGTGCCCCTGACCGGTGGTGCAGACACGAGACGGACGTGGTAGTGTCTTTAGGAGCTAGAGATTGAGCGCGCCGTGGCGACCACGGCATGCCGACGGCGGTAGACCGTATAGATGGCTATGCTCGCCAGCCCAAGGCTGAAGAGGATGGCCGTCTGTGGCTCAGGTACTGCTGATATTTCTAGTAAAGTAACAGTTTGGGCTGTAATCACCACGTCTATATCTTGATCAGGTATTGGCCCATTGAGTGTCATAGCATCCCCTGGAGCGCACAGCTGGCAATCTACCAAGTTCCCGCCAAAGGCAACATAGAGGTTTGTTATGGTATTAGTAGCTATATTATACTCAAATTGTACAGTATTGGCACTGCCAGGCTGAGAGAACTGGGGGGGCGCGAGGGAGATCGCGAAGGCCGTGGGAGCTACTGCCCCATCCCAGTTGACTGCGAGCGCCGTGAGTTCGAACACCTCATTGGCGAAGTTAGTATCCGGGTCTAATACTGCAATGGTCCCGTCATTAGGCCCGTTTACTCCATCTACTCCAGTGAAACTCCCCGAGAGGACACCACCACCCGCGTTAATGCTAAAGGTATAGCTCGCGGCCACAGCGTGCTGGGGAGCTCCCAGCACGCATAGGGCACTGACAACCAAACTGAGAACTACCTCGCGGATTCCAAACTTTTGCGACAACATCATCGCCCTCCTTTGCATATTATGTAGAGATACTATGCAACCATACGTCCCTCTGCGACCCAGCACGCCCGCCAGGAGACATAACACATCATCTCTGCGGCCATGCGTTCGATATTTGACTATAGCATAATCTGTGCCAAATACATAACTGGTCTCCAAGAGGATACGACTGGATGGGGCCTGAGGCACGCTGCGGCGCGTCCCGAGGGCGAGGAACACCTGTAGCTGCCTCGACCAGCCAGGGCAACACAACACCTGCTGTCGCAGGGCACGTCCCAAGATCATGCCATCGACCAGGCGGGGTAGGCAACAGACCAGGGTTTCCTGGCTGGCAGGCGTCTGTTCAGCATCCAGAGTGGGTGAGACGCCTGCCAGCCTACGGAGATATCACGCACAAGAAACAACGAAATGACCTTGGTATACTTTCTTGTCTCTATAGGTATAACATCATGTACTTCTTCTCTTTACATCCATTGCCGTGGAGGTAGGCATACACACCAGACGTGTTGCATCGTCCTACCCATATTGGCCATGCGCGCGTCGCGGAGCTCATATGAGAAGAGCACAGCATCAAGATTGAGTGTAAAGAATGTTGACAGAGCAAGCGATCTTGAAGCAAGAGCGAGACCCAATGTCAAAAAAAACAGGAAGTTATTTGCGAGATGCCGCACTGTAAAAAATGCTGACACCTCAGCCCTACTCTGGGGAATGCCACGGCGAACTCCATGCAAAATAATCGCTTATACGGATGAGAGCGCTTGTAAAATTTTCCGACACTAGGAATATAGGAACTGCAACCATGGGAGGCGGGTCGTTGGCCCGTTGGTCAACCCCTACGCCTTCTCCCTGGAAGCGCGGGCTCTCCTCCGCTTGGGGCGCGTCGAAGATGGCGTGCTCTCAGGAACGCGCAGCTGCTGCCGGGCCAAGAGCCCACTACCGGGCGGCGCTGGCTTTTGCGGTCTCTGCCAAGACATGCTAGATGTCCATGTCGTAAGTCCTGTGCCAGTCAAGGGTGTCTCGCGGGCCTGGCCCACTCCTACAGGAAACCCTCCTCGTGCACAGCGCTCTTGTAGGAGCGGGCCAGGCCCGCGAAGGTGTTGGACTGGCAGTGTATGTAGGAAACAGATATGCTAGGATACCACTGTGACGGGGCCCCAAGAGAGGATAATCAATGCGCGCCTATGTTCCGCTTGCCAGCCTGCCAGGTCGCATACGTCTTTGCACGCCGCAGGCAGCAGCGGCGCTCGTGCGCTCCGGGGATACGATTGCCATCAGTGCCAACGCCAACACGCCCAGAGTCGTGCTGGAGGCGCTGTTCGCACGGGCCGAGCAGTTGACCGCGGTGGAAATCCTGCACATGCGCCTGGTCGGGGCGTTCCCTACCGCCACACCGGAACTGGCCCAGCACATCCGTTTCAATCCCCTCTTGGTGCCGGAAGCCCTCCGGGCTGGGGTCGCCGCCGGGTATGTCGACTACACCCCAGCGCATTTCCACCAGATGAGCCGGTTGTTTACCGACGGGCCACGCAAGCTGGATGTCGCCATTGTCACCGTGGCGCCGCCCACGGTAGATGGCACCTGTAGCTACGGGGCGTATGTTGGCTTCATGGACCAGGCACGGCAGGTGGCACGCACCGTCATTGCCGAGGTCAATCAGCAGATGCCGCAAACGGCTGGTCCGGCTCGCTTTCCGCTGGCCTGCGCCGATGCCGTGGTCGAGACTGACTATCCCTTGGCGGAAAATCCACGCCCGGTCATTGGTGCGGTGGAACGCCAGCTCGGGGCCCACGTTGCCGCGCTGATTCGCGATGGCGACTGTCTCCAGGTCGGCGGTGGGGCGGTGCCCGCTGCCGTGGCGGAGTGCCTCACGGATCGCCGGGATCTAGGCATCCATACCGAACTCTTTACCGATTGGATGGTCGATCTCATCGAGCGCGGCTGTATCAACGGCTCCCGCAAGACCCTGGATCGGGGGCTCGTGGTCACCAGCTTCTGTCGTGGCACACAACGCCTGTATGACTTCCTCCACGAGCATGCCGGGGTCGAGTTCCACCCGATTGAATACACCAACGATCCGTATCGTATTGGCAGCATCGACAACATCGTAGCGATTAACGCCGCGATGCAAATTGATCTCAGCGGCCAGGTGAACTCCGAGAGCCTCGGGCTGCGCCAGATGTCCGGTACCGGAGGCCTGGTCGATTTCGTGCGCGGGGCGGCGCGCAGCCAGGGTGGGCGCTCGATTCTGGCGCTCCCTAGCACGGCCCTGGGTGGTACGGTGTCGCGCCTTGTGCCAGTCTTTGAGCCGGGCACCGCGGTGTCGGTGCTGCGCGCCGAGGTGCAGTGGATCGTCACCGAATACGGCGCACGTAATCTGCGTGGTATGACACTGCGGGAACGCGCCCAGGCGCTGATCGAGATTGCCCATCCGGCGTTTCGAGATGCGCTCACGGCCGCAGCGCGGGCCCGACATCTGTGTTAGGGGTTGGTGATGACCTGGGGGAGGCAATGGTGCAACACGCTTTGGTGTCTACGGCAATCCCGGTGGATGATCCGCTGGCGGCGATTGAGCTGTTCATGGACAACGGCTGGACCGATGGTCTGCCCATTGTGCCTCCGACCCCAGAGCTGGTACGGCGCATGATCGGTGACTATGATCCGCAGGAGTTCCTTGGCTATGTGCCCCCTAAATACGGCGGTGCGACGGTAGAGAAACTGGCCATCAATGCCGTCATGGCGGGCTGCAAGCCCGCATACCTGCCGGTGGTCATTGCCGGGGTCAGAGCCATGCTCACTGAGGTGTTTAACTTGCATGGGGTGCAGTCCACCACGCACATGAGCACTCCGACATTTGTGGTCAATGGCCCGCTGGCGCGCACCTTGCAGATCAACAGCAAAGCCGGCTGCCTGGGCAGCGGTTTTCGCCCCAATGCCACGATGGGCCGTGCCCTGCGACTCATCATGATGAATCTGGGCGGTGGCATTCCCGGCGAGACCGACAAGGCGACGTTTGGCCATCCCGGGAAATACGCCTACCTGTGGGCGGAAAATGAAGAGGACTCGCCGTGGGAGCCATTCCACGTCGAGCGCGGCTTTCGACTCGAAGACAGCACGATCACGGCGTATTCCTGTGAACCGCCGCACAATATCAATAATCACGCCGAGAGTGATCCGTTCCAGATTCTCTATGGCGTGGCCGGGGCCATGAAAGGCACCGGGCATAACAACTTTTACGTCATGGGCGACACCATGGTGGTGTTGTGCCCGGAACATGCCGTGAGCATTGCAGAGCACAACTGGCGCAAGCGCGACGTCAAGTATTATCTGTGGGAGCACGCCCGCCAGCCCCTACGGGAGCTCAAATACAATGGCATGTATGGGGCCGAGTATAAGAAAAATTTCTGGCCGCGCTGGGTGAATCGCGAGGATGAAGAGACGTTGGCGCCCATCGTGCGCACCCCAGACGACATACTCGTGTTCGTGGCCGGGGGCCAAGGACGCCATTCGGTGTTCATCCCCGGTTGGGGCACGCGGGCAGTCACGCAGAAAATCGATACCGTGTAGATCATACAAGGCAGGAGGCAAGCCATTATGGCGCAGGAGCACAGCCCATTCATCGTCCTTTCCCCGCAGCCGGAGATGTTTCCGCGTGGTGGTCTGTTGGCACCCCGTCTCGACACGCTGCGCGGCAAAACCGTGGCGTTTCTGGACAACAACAAATTGCAACCGAGCAATCGCTATTTTGCCTTACTCGGACAGTGGTTGCAGGAACGCGAGGGCGTCAAGACCGTCCTATACGCCCAAAAACCCTTCTTCACGCGCCCGGCACGTGATGAGATTCTCAAACCCCTCATGAGCCAGGCGGATGCGGTCATCACCGGCCTCGGTGAATGAGGCAGCTGTACCGCCTGGAGTCTCCAGGATTCGGTCAATTTCGAGAAAGCTGGTATCCCTACTGTTTGCGTCATCACCGAGGCCTTTTTGGCCATCGCCCAGGCCCAGCAGCACGCGCTGGATTACCCAGAGCTGCCGTTTGTGATGCTCGAACACCCGGTGGCAGTGGCCACGGATGATGAAGTTGCACACAAAGTGGCCCTCGTGTATACAGAATTACTGGACAAACTGACGGGTAGTGTGGCGTGGCGCCACAGCTAGCCCGCCGCCGCGCTGGGTGACGGCGGCGCGGCGCTTCCCCATCATAACCCCCCGCGCAGGACCACTACAGCGAGCGCGCCGGCACTATCCAGGCCCACGACAAGCACCGAGGTGGGGGCCTCGCCGATGGCGAAAGATTGTGCGACCCCAAAGGTGCCATCGCCATACCCCAGGAACACCGTGACGTCGAGGGTCTGACGGTCAACTACGAGCAGATCAAGCACGTCATCGCCATTCACATCTCCTACCGCCACCCCAGCCGGGCTCGGACCAACCCCAAACAGCGCGGCTGGCTGCTGAAACGTCCCATCGCCATACCCCAGTAATACGGACACGCTCCCGGCCACGTCGTTGGCGGTGACCACATCCATAGCACCATCATCATTGAGATCGGCCACGGCCAGAGCAGAGACCACAGCAAAAGTGGGGCCGACGACATAATCCTGCTGAGGCTGCAACCCGCCAGCACTGGTGCCAAGAAGCACGGATACGGTGGGCGCCAGAATGGTGGCGTGTAGGATGTCCTGGATGCCGTCGCTGTTGAGATCGGCCATAGCGGCGACCTCCCCATCTACCACGAGGGACCACGTGAGTCCCAGCGCGAGCTGAGGAAGCGCCAGTGTGGGTGGGAGACTGGTCAGTTCCAGCCTTGTGAAGGTAGCGGTGCCGTGCACCGTTACGGACGAGGTCGCCGCCGCAGTGCCCTGGCCGGGTGGACTCGTGCTCAGGGCTGGTGTGCCCTGGCGTACGCTCTGAGAGCTTGCGCGAGCGCTCCTACCTTGGTCTGGTGCAGCGCGCCGGCTCGCCGCCGCGTTCACGGTGTTCACGGTCAGAGACATCGCGGTACTGTCACTGATGAGTGCTCCGTCACTGGCAATAAAGAGGAAGCTGTCGGGGCCGTTGTCGCCCGCCATTGGTGTGTACGTGACGGTTGCCGTACACGTCGCGCCCGCCCCGTTGGGCGTGCAGCGCACCGCACTCACCAGCCCCAAGCTGCCGTGGGTTGGGGTACTCACCACGCCGAAGCTCAGACGTGGGCTGTCAATATCGCGTGCCACCAGCGTCAGCGTCACGGGACTGTCCGCGGACGTGGCTGCCGTTTGGCTACTGGCGACTGGCGCGTCGTTGACGGGTGTAACGAAAATCGTGAAAGTCTGTGGCGCGCTGCTGTCGACGCCGCCATCGGCCGTGCCGCCATTATCGCGTAACTGCACGGTCACCGTCGTCTGGCCTGTGGCATCGGGAGCCGGGGTATAGGTCAGCGTCCGCGTCGTGGGGTCGAGAGCCGGCGCAGTGCTGAACAGTGCGGGGTTATCGGTGCTCAGCACGAAGGTTAGGGTCTGCCCGGCCTCATCAGGTGGCCCAGCGCTAATCTCCGTTGCCCACCCAGACACGGTTTGGGGCCCCGCATCTTCGCCCACGAGTTGACTGGGACCTCTGACAAAACTGGGCGCGTCGTTGACATCCGTGAGGCCAGGAGGGCGTGAGATCGACCGATTGCCAGTGACGGCATGCTGCACCAGCAGGCGGCCATCGGCGCTATCGACCTCACAGGGATCAAGGAGCAGTTGTCCACCCGCCGGCACTCCTTCCCCAGGCGGGAAATCACTGGTGCTGGCGAGGAAGTGACATGAACCGAGCGTGACGGTACCACGTGTCGTGAATCCCCCAGCCGCCAGCGTGAAGGGACTCGTATTGCCCGTAAATCTGCCAAAAGCCAGTCTGATCTCTCCAAGACTACTCGTAATTTCAAAGGCCGCCCCCTCGGGAAACACAAAGACCCGCTGGGCCAGATCATTCGGCAGAGCTGGGCGAGAGATCAAGACGCGTTGCAGCGTGAGCGCCACCGTTTGTGCCGCCCCCTGCACATCGATGGTGCGCTCTTCAGAACGAAAAATTTCCACATTAGCCTCATTGAAAGCCGCCACAGTAAGACGGCGGCGTGCGCCTACGGGCACGGCGAGGGCAATCTCGACCCCCTCTTGTTGCGTTGCCGTCAGGGAGAAAGAGGCCGTGATTGGGGAGAAATCCGCGGCCTCAACGCGCACCGTCAGGCGCGTCAGAAATCCGGGAGTTCCCGGCAGTACCTGTCGCCCCGTTCCAGGCGACGCAGCGCGCGGTTGGCCCGCGTCTGGAGCGACATCGGACAGCGGAGTCAGTTGTAACGCTAAGCGGCTCGTGCGCACGACACTCCCGCCGTTGTTCCCATCACTACCACCACAACCGGCGACGAGGAAGAGGAGACCACCCAAGCCCCCGAGTAAACACTGCCGATACCACGCGTTGTACACCATGTGTTGCCATTCCTTCTGAAGCAGGGAGAGAATATCTGCCCGTGTGAGGAGCGAACCACGTCTCTGTCTGGGAGCCCATGCCGGTCTGAGGTCTAAGCCCTGAGTCCTGAGGGCATCGACACACGCCAATAGCGGCAGAGTAAAGGGAAAACAGCCCTCTGTCAAAAGCCTCCTCGTGCTGTCGTTGTGAGACTTCTCACACCGCATACAGTCTTGACACCCTAGCGCTGGATCTATACATTGGCTAAATTGCTGCGCCGTATAAATTCAGAGTAAACTAAGTGGGCGACTCAATGATTATGATGCGAACATTGAGTCAGACTACACCATGAAGGAGAACGTGCCTATGTGGAGAGTCATCGCGACCTTGATACTTGCTCTAGGGATGATAGGGTGTGGAGCCGATGGCGCCAAAGACACGGCAGCGCCTCCTCCTAGCGCCGCAGCGTCTCCAATCGTGCCGACTGACGGTATATCCATACGTTTTAACGGGATGCTTGGGGAATCTCCTCAACATCAGGCAACGCAGATCCTCGGTCCTCTGTTTCAGCAAAGAGCTACATCTCGGAGTTATGTTGTAACCGTCTCAATGTTTTAAGCGCTGTTTTCGGCGTAGGAGATGACTGTGTTTGCACGTGTACACCTGGCTTCCCCCTTTCCTACATCGCGTGTGCAGACGCTACTGAGTGTTTGTGTGGTCCTTCTCAGTCTCACATCGGCTGCTCATGAGGTGTGTGCCAGGGTGCCACGCACGCTTTCTCTCCAAGGTACCATCATAGACCGGCCCACCGGCTTGCCCATCAACCGTGTCGAACAGGTGCGCTTTGTGCTCTACGATGTCTCCACGCCTCAGGAGAGTATTCTGTGGCAAGAAGCCCAGACGGTCATCTTTAGTGAGGGACTCTACCAAGCCTCCGTGGGAGCCAATCCTGCCAATCCGCTGGCCGACGACCTTTTCCAGAGTGGTCAGATCGAATTGGGCATGACCATTGGGAACGACGACGAGCTGCAACCGCGCTTTCGTGTGCAGAGTACGCCCTTTACCTTTGAAGCCATTACGAGTGAAAACGCCACAGGCGACATCACACCGCGCTCTGTCACGATTCACACGGATACCAATGAGTTCAGGCCGGTGATTGACAGTCTCGGGCGCTGGGTTGGTGATCCCACGGGTCTCAGGGGCGCCACCGGCGAGATAGGGCTGCGAGGCGCCACCGGGGCGACAGGCGTAACGGGGAACGCAGGCGCCACCGGGAGCGCAGGCGCCACCGGTCCAGTGGGGGCGACAGGGAGCACGGGGGTGCCGGGCGGCATCGGCCTCACGGGCCCGCCGGGCCTCACGGGTCCGGCGGGGGCCGCGGGAGCGAACGGGGCTCCAGGGTCGAACGGCGTGACGGGCGCCACCGGGGCGACGGGGCTGACGTTTAAAGGGGGGTGGAGTCCGACAACCGCATACGCGGCGACCGATACGGTGGGCTTTGCTGGCAGTAGCTATATCTCCCTGCAAGGCGGGAATGTGAATCACGCTCCCGACAGCAGTCCGACCTTCTGGAGTCTTCTGGCTCAGGGAGGGACGACGGGCACCACCGGCGCCACCGGACCGGCGGGGTCGACTGGTCTCAATGGTGTGACAGCAATTCCCGCTGTTGGTGCTATCGCCTCAGATGTCCGCTTCGAGAAACGAGTTTTGGGTAGTTTGGCCATCCATTGCGCTCTGCTACCGGTGTTGCCGCAAGCAGAGAAGGCCAGGTGTCTCCTGGAAAAGGACACCAAGTCGTGCTTGGGGCACACCTGCCCCACAGCGATGGCCTATCAGCTGGTTCTGGCGAGAGAAGCGCAGCAGCAAAGCTTGAGATGAAGAGGCATCCATCGCACAGATGGGTTTGAGCCTTTGCCAGCCGTAACACAGGGCTTCGAGTAGTGGACGCCTAGATGCCAGTTCGTCGGTATAGCACAGCGAGCGCATGCGCTCCCACACCAGGCGCTTGCTGCCAAGCTTCGCCCACACGGCCTGCAACAAAGCGCAACACAACTGCTGCGTCTGATCCACCAAAAACGCCAGCAGCAGCAGCAGGGCAAACACCACCGCGAGATGCTGCTCGCCAGGCCCGTAGGTGTGCGCGAAGTTGTCGCCTGGATTCTTCAGCGTGTTGCACGTCTCATGTGCGATCTTCCAGCGTGCTCGCCCCCCCCGCATGAGCTTGGAG
>SXND01000070.1 GCA_005777235.1 Pseudomonadota bacterium | reverse complement strand
TCCAGCAGTGCGCTCAGCCCGGTAGCCGTGGTCGCCCCAAACGACGCCAGCAAGTAGTCGGAATACAAATCTGCTATCGGTTGTGATTTCATACGGGCGATTCTACACTTTTTTCGTTCCAGTCGCGTAAGGTGAGTTATTTATTTACGGCCCCATGGGTATGGAGTGGCCGGCACAGGGCGCCCCCGTGTTGTCGTGCATGGCCCTCCTCGCCTGAGATACTCTGCGCGTCTCCCAGAGGGGACTCCTTCGTATGGCAGGATACCGCCGGTCACCCCGGCGTTGATCAGGCGGAGCGCAGCGGAGCCTGATCAACGTGATGCTCTCCTGCTGATGCGAGAGGCATCACCTGTGGGATGTAAGAATCACCGAATGCTCCCCCCGTCAATTCAGCTCGGTTGAGACAGGCACTAGTCCAAGAGGCGGGCCAGACTCTGGCGAATCCTGCGGAAGAAGCCCGTCCCCTGGTTTTGCGCCCCTGCTTCATTACGCCCCTCTCCCTTCCTCTCCTCGGCGCGCTCCACAGGGGCCAATTCCTCCATCAGTTCGCGTTCTAACACCGTCTCTGTCGTGGCCACCAGGTAGCGCGCCTGCATGAGGGGGTCGGCGGCCAATTGCCGATGCTTCGCCATGGCGCTCCGCACAAGGCGCTGCAAATAGCCTTTTTTCAGCGCGTCAGGGACAAATCTATACAGCTGTCCCTGATTTATTAGCGCAATGACTTGCGTACTACTGGTCTGATTGCCGATGACTACCGAAACGATTTCCGGGCGCTTGCGCTTCACGATGGTCAGCAAGCCCGTGATAGGTGTCGTCCCAATCATAGCTTCCGCGACAATTGTGCCAATGCGTTCGGAAGCCAGGAGATGCACGGCCTGGACCAGGTCCGTGGCCCGCAGGATGCAGACGTCTTTCCCCAGACCCCCCTCGAGGTCCTGGGCAATGTCCGCATGGGGGGTAATGACCAGAACGTTCTGAGACTCGGGGAGCGTCTCAACCACAGGGGCGGCCACGGTGTGCGGGGGCTGCTGGGCAATCTGTACCGCCGTGCGGAGCAGCCCCTTCAGCTCTGCGCTATCCCATGGTTTACTGACGAATTGCCAGACCTCCCCGTCGTTCACGGAGCTTAGGAGTGCTGGCATGTCGGAATACCCGGTGAGGAGCAGCCGCATAGAACGTGGAGACACGTCTTTCACGTGCGAGAGGAACTGTGCCCCCGTCATCCCCGGCATACGCTGGTCAGAGAGCACCGCGTCAAAATCGCTCTGCTCGACCGCCTTCATGGCCGCCTCCCCTCCAAGCGCCGTGGTAATTTCAAAGTCTTTCTGGAGCAGCCATTGTAGGCTACGCAGGATGCTAGGCTCGTCATCCACGCACAACACACGCCCTTTATTTGCAGTATCCATGGGATTGATACTCCTAACAAGATTGTAGCATCACATCCTGTAAGTCGTCTAACGCGATTCCATGATGACACGAGGAAGGGTCACGGTAAAGCTCGATCCCTTGCCTGCTTCCGTCTGCACACTGATTATGCCCTGGTGCTGTTCCACAATATCCTTAGCGATATGTAAACCCATGCCGGTGCCCTCGCCCTGCTCTTTCGTGGTGAAATAAAGGTCAAAAATCTTGGGTAGGATATCCTCGGGAATGCCGCATCCTGTATCCTGGATTTCGATCTGTACACCACCTTCGAGGGTAGCGCGCGTACGCACCCACACTTTACCAGCCTCAGGAATGGCCTGGGCGGCGTTCATAATCAGATTGAGAAATGCCTGATTGAGTTGCGACGGATGACAGTCTATGGGCGGAATGTTGCCGTACTCCTCGATGACTTCCACGCACGTGGGGATGACGCTTCTGGAGATATACACCACAGAGTGCAGGGCCTGGTTAAGGTCGACACGCTGATACGCCCCCTGGTCAACACGGGTAAAATGCTGGAGATGCGTGACCATCTCTGCCATGTTGACTATCCCGTCGTGTACGTCGGTCAGCATCGCTTCCAGGGTGGGCATTTCTATCGCCATGGCCTCCAGGTGTTGCAAATCCTGTCGCATGGTTGAGACATTCAGGGTTAGCACATCCTGGTCTTAATTTGCTGACACAAGGCTCACGAGCTGGTGTGTGGCACTGAGAGGCTGCGCAAAGTCCACTATGACCTCGCGGGCCATCTCGATATTATTTTTACAGAAAGCCAGGGGCGTATTGAGCTGATGCGCGACACCAGCAACCATCTGGCCCAGGGCGGCCATTTTCTCGGACTGCGAGAGGCGCTGCTGTGTTGTGTTGCGTAGGGAGTCCTGGAGGCGCAGAATGTTCTGTGCCCTGTTCACGATGTAGAAGAGGAGCCCGTAGAGGCCTACGAGTAACCCGACAGTCACGAAAAGTGCGAGCCACTGAGCCTGTCGCATCTTCGCCTGGTTGGCTGTAGCATCCTGTTGCAGTTTGTTCTGTGTCTCTGCAGCAGATTTTTGGATCTGTACCGTGGTCTCCTTGATGCGATTCAGAAACGGCGTGACGTCCGAATACACTTCAAAGACTCCCACGACCTGCTCACTGCGCGGAGCGAAGAGGGGCAGATAACTGGAAAGTAAATCGCGGTTGACCACCTCTCCATCAAAGGCGCTGAATGTGGCACGGAACGCGATCTGGCTTATGGGCTTACCAGCGCGCGCGCTTTGCCAACCCCTGTTGCTCAGTCTGTTGTCCCCGATTTGCTTATGTTCGGACGAGTAGATCGTCAACCCTCGCAGGTCAAAAACTTTGACTTTGAAGACGCTGCTCTTTTTCACCACGTCGAACACCTTGGCGTCCAGGGTCGCAAAATTGGGCAAAGCCATGATCTTCTGGCCGATAGCGCTAAAACAGGCTGTTTTCTCTGCCGGAGGCGCTGACTTACCATCTTTGTCGACTCCATCCGGAAGCGCGTGACAGGGCGCGAGGTCAATAGCCTGGGCCTGCTGCACGAAGGGGGCAAAATCCTTTTCCCACAGCACATTCGCAAAGAGTTTAGAGAGGGAAATATGGCTATTTTATTCGATCCCTAACAGGTCTTTGCGCGCCAACTCGTCTTGCTGTTTGGCAAAGACCTCCTGCTCCTGGGTGACCAGCGCAGCTTGTTGTTGCTGGATCTGCGGGGAAAAGCTCATTTGTTGGCGGGAAAAATACGTCAAAGCCAACGCCACCACGAGAAACGCTATTAAGCTGGTGATGGTAAAGTACCGGGTCAGGCGAAAGGTTCCGGGCTGCGTCATAGTTCCCATACGATCTCCCTTGTGCTATCTTGAGACAGTCCTGCGGAATGAGAAGATATGAAAAGTTCATACATCATCTACCGCTATAATACTTGTATTGGCTATGCAGGTACCTTTCTTAAGGTCAGCTCGACGTTATATTTTCTCAAGTTGTGGCCACTCTGTATTCAACTATCTTACTGCCGGACACTTTTGCAACTCATTATGATATAGAGAGTTTAGCGATTGGCTCATGGGATACTGGCTGGAAAGAGCCACCAATCCAGAAGGAGTCACCCATGAGCGACACTCTCCGTCGATATCGTGCCATACACGCCGCGTTGCTCCAAGGCTATTCCGGGCAGCTGAGTGGCACACGTGCGAGACACGTGACCACGCTGGCCGCACTCCTCAGTGGGATCGTTGGCAACCAGAGCACCCAGTGGCCGAAAATCGCGGCGCGTCTCCCCGAGGGGACGCATCCCGAGAGTCGGGTGAAACGCTTCACGAGGTGGCGCACGAACAACCGGATCACGGAGGAGGTCTCTTGTGTCCCTTATGCTCAGCGCATGCTGACACCATGGTGCTCGATCGGCGCTCGCTCCAGATCGAAGGGCCAGTGCAAGTCGTGCTTGGCGAGTTCGATCCCCTCTTCTGTGGCAACCTCGTGAACTGCTCCGATCCAGCGGCGGTGCAGGCCTACGAAGCGCGCTTCTACAGCACCGCGGCATGCGTCGAGACAA
Source organism: Pseudomonadota bacterium (assembly GCA_005777235.1). Taxonomy (GTDB): domain Bacteria; phylum Tectomicrobia; class Entotheonellia; order Entotheonellales; family Entotheonellaceae; genus SXND01. Next base: position 6,088 of record SXND01000070.1, on the reverse strand, counting down.
CCGTGATCAACGACGGGGGGCACAATCTCAACCTGCAGACCAACGCCCAAGCCGCCTACGCCCCCATGCTGGCGTGGGCCGATCGCCATGTCGGCAGCACCGCCTATAGCAAGCCCCTGCCTTGCGGCACGCGCTAAGGCTGGTGCTTCTGAGTAGAGAACTGGCCGCGAGTCAAAGGGGGACAACCGCGTGGAAGTCCGTCACGGAGTGCCCCGCATTTTGCTGACTGTCCTGCTTGAGCCGAAGCTGCTGTCCTCCGCTGTGGTCACTATGAGCAGCTGGTGCGCTTCTTCCACAGACGTCGCAACGCATGACCTCGCTACCCACGAGTCCAGGGCGCGCCACGGCCCTCTAGGGTCGTGGGCACCTCCCCCCAGCCCCGCACCTGCTGATGGACAAGCGCCAGCCCGCCCATAGAGTCATCCAGCACCTGCATGCCGGCAGCCTGCGTGATTCTCGGCGACACAGCGTCGGCAAGCACGCCTTACCACGACCTCCGTAAAGCCCCTGCATGTATGCATGGGGATAGAAGGAGGTTGGCTGCGAGGCAGCCACAGCCTTGTCTTCCTCGACAGACGGTGGTCCATGTTTGCGCTATACTTTTTCCACCGGTGTTTCCTGTTGCAGACGAACCTCGTGTGCTACACTCTCTGCCAGACGGCGCCGCGTCAACTGCAAGCAGGGGAAGAGCCTCAACGGTGGCGGCGTACGGCTCTTTGCCACGCAAAGTAGGGCGTTGGTCGAGGCAGTCTCGACCGGAAAACTGTGCACGCTGAAGGAGAGAAACACCTAGAGAGTCTCGGCTCCTTCGGGAGCGCAGATTGGTTCTGGGCGGAGAGCCATGGGTGCAAAGCCCTCGAAGCCCCTGGCTTTAGCCATGGGGAGCCGTCACAACAGGCCCATACGACTCCTGTCCAGCCAGCACACCCGTGCGGCTTTGTACGAATGGATGCTGCTGCTGCAGCAGGCACTTGGGCAGGACTTACGCCCAGGATCGCTCCATTCCGCGCGTAAGTCCACACCGCTGCAGTGGCCTGTACGGCTCAGCTCATTTTTAGACGGACATCCTCCAAGGGCGCTGACCACGGATACGGATCGATCTTCATCAACGATGGCTCCTCTACCCGTGGCCCGATGCCGCTGGGCCAGATGTAGAGCCAGATGGGCCCAAACATCACGCGTTCGAGCATCAACTCCTGAATGCGCTGCAGTAGGGCCGTACGCTGCGTGCGATCTGTTTCCACGTCCTGCTGTTGGAATAGCGTATCAATATCAGGATAGCCGCCCATGGCAAAGGTGCCCGTGCTGACCACCGTTTCCTCAATGCGCGTGGCCGCGTTACCGTAGCGCGCACTGCCGCACACACAGATGCCGCGCCATTGTTTGGCAGCACGCATCGTCTGAAAGGCACCACGTTCCATCGAACGCACTTGCGTCTTGATGCCTACCGCGGCAAGATAATTGGCCACTGCTTCTCCCAATGAGAAATACGGTGGCGATGGGTACAACTCGCCAGCGTCAAAGCCATTGGGATAGCCCGCCTCTTTGAGCAGCTGTTTCGCCTGCAGCGGATCATAGGCCAGAGGCTCTCTCGCCAGCGCAAAGTCAAACGTCTTCGGAATGATGTTCCCAATAGGCGGTGACATCCCCAAGCGTTCGGCATCGCTGAGGGCCTGGAGGTCGAGGGCATAACTGGCCGCGAGCCGCACGCGTTTGTCATGCCAAGGTGACTTGGGGTTCCATTGATCGAGGTAGTCCTGGTAAAAAGTGGCAATCCCGCCCGAAAACGCCAGTTGGAGCTTGGGATCCCGTTTTACATCCTCTGCCGCCAGCATGTCGAGGTCATAGGCCATATCCACCTCGCCGCGTTTCAACATGGCGAGCCGCGTCGTGCCCTCCGGCACGCTGATGAAGACATGGCGTTTGACATGCGGCACCTTGCGCCAGTACGTTTCCACGGCCTCGAGAACCAGTTCCACCCCCGGCGTGTGACTGACGAATTTATAGGGGCCCAGTCCAATGGGATGACGTCGAAAACCCTCATCGCCGACCTGCTCAATGTAGCGCTTGGGGACGATCCACCCCGCCGCAGTTGCCAGGGGCCATAATAGGTCATGAAGTCTGGACAAGGCTGATGCAGATGAAAACGTACCGTCTGGGGATTCACGATCTCGACCTCACGCACCCGCTCGTGCAGGATGGCGGATTTGTAACGCTGGAAGCTAAACGTGACGTCTTCGGCGGTAAATGGGTCGCCATTGTGGAAGGTCAGACCGGAGCGCAGTGTAAACTCATAGACTTTCTGATCGGCGCTCACGGTCCAGGATTTCGGCTAAGCTCGGCGCCATGGGGTTGTCAGGCATGGGCTTCACCAGGGCATCATGCAGGGCATAGCAAATCCAGAAGGGCGTGATGCCCACAGACGCCACCTGCCCTGGGTCAAACCACGCCGGGACAATAGTGACATAGAAGGCCCAGCGCATCTCCCCCTCCGGCTTGTAAGCCGCCACTGGTGCGGCGCACAAACCGAGGAGGCAGGCCCAGATGGCTAGGCGCAACAGCAAGCGATGTGCGCATGTCATACGGATCCTTTCTTTGCTGAGATAGAGACGCGAGCCAGCACAGACTGTGTAGGGAGTGACTGTTCCATAGGATCTCACTGTAGTCAAGACCCATTGCTCGGCTTGCCAGGGCTTGACACAGCCGGTAGTGCGCCAGATATGTTGCATCCCTTCGCCACTTGTGCTACGTTCCCTTTCGAGGCATCGTCGATGTCTCCTACTCTTGAGGAGAAATACTTCAATAAAGTCCACTGCCACGATGCTCCTCGCCTCTGCAGCGGAGGAAAGCCTTTGAGGGTGCTGCATCCTATTCATTGTCCGTCCTGTCAGAGCACTGATGTCGTCAAGCATGGGAAAACTGCTGAGAGCACACAGCGTTTTTTCTGTCACAATGCTGCATGTCCTCGGCAAACATTTTGAATAAAGTATGTGGATAAAGGGCTGCTGCAGGAAGTGAAGCAACACATCGTTGATATGGCCATGCATGGGAGTGGTATGCGTGATACGGCTCGTGTGCTCCACGTGAGCCCAACAACCGTCATTGAGACCTTAAAAAAAAGAGCCAGCCAGCCAATCCATCAATCAGGAGATCTTCGCAAGGGCACACCCGGAGACCATGCAGGTGGTCATCAAGAAGGTTGACGAAGCAGCAATGGATGAAATGTGGAGTGTTGTTGGGCACAAAGATCAGCAGCGCTGGTTCTGGCAGGCTAGTGATCATCAGACGGGAGAAGTCTTGGCGTATGTCCTTGGGGAACATACGGATGCCGTATGCTTACAATGGAAAAAGCTTCGAGCGCCCTTGCATATTACACGCTTTTATACGGACGATTGGGGATATCAACGCCATATTCCAGAGGCGTATCATACAATAGGTAAACAGAATACCCAAAAAATTGAGAGAAAGCATCTCACATGACGGACACGGATTCAACGTCTGACTCGCAAGACCATCTGTTTTTCTCAAACAATACAGAGGCATGATATTGTTCTTGGTCTATTCGTCAATAGATATGCATTCGGTTTACAGATCTCGCATAAAGAGACAACAATTTTGGAACACTACCACACAGCCATGGCCCCGGCGCGATGATAGCCTGTCCGACAATCCTTGCACTAGTCTGCGAGGCGCTGCGCAGGCGCCGCCACACAGGAGACCTCCCATGCCTCACTCCGCTCTCCATTACGACCCCACACGGCGTTACGAGTTCACGGTCCAGGACATCGAATACCGCCGTGATGGCGCGCGCTCTTGGCTCGCCATGATGTATCTCCCGCAGGGATCCGGTCCCTTCCCGGCCATCATCGACCTGCACGGCGGCGCCTGGAATAACGGCGTGCGCACCGACAACCCGGCCATCGCCGAAGGCCTAGCCGCCAGCGGGGTAGTCGTGGCCTCGATTGACTTCCGCATGGGTGGCGAGGATCCCTATCCCTCGTCGCTGGCCGATATTAACTACGCCACGCGCTGGCTCAAACTCCACGCCGCTGAGTTTAAGGCCGATGCCGCCACGGTCGGTGGACTGGGTGTCTCCAGCGGCGGGCATCTCATTCTGCTCAGCGCCATGCGCCCCTTTGACCCGCGCTACACGGCGCTCCCACTCGCTGGCGCCGAGGATCTCGATGGCACCCTGGCGTATGCCATCTCCTGCTGGGGCGTGCTCGATCCCTTGGGCCGCTATCGCATGGCCGAGGCCAAAGGCAATACCAACCTCATGGCCAATCATGAGCGCTATTTCCTGACCACAGCAGCGATGCAGGAAAGCAACCTGATACACATCCTGGCGCAAGGCGAAGCCGTCGAGCTGCCCCCGGCGCTGCTCATCCAGGGTACAGCGGATGAAGGCGTGCCACAGGGCATGGTGGAGAAGGTGGCGGAGTTATACGGTGCGGCTGGCGGCGACGTGGAGCTGGCGCTGTATCAGGGCATGCCGCACGGCATTGCCGGCTGGACGGCGGCAGAGGTCACCAATATGCTCAATCGCCTGCGGTCCTTCATCGCGCAGCGCCTGAGCACCGGGGTGGCGGCGGATTAAAGGAGCGTGCCATGGTGTCGTCGGTGCCTACAACTCCTGTGACTCTAGACGAGCTGCAGCGTCGCGCAGCAGCCTTGGTACCAGCGCTGCAAGCGCGTGTGGCCCAGACGGAACATTTACGCCAGATGCCCCCGGAGACCGTCCAGGATCTGCGCGACTCCGGGCTCATCCGCATTGGTAACCCGCAGCGCTATGGTGGCCTGGGCCTGGAATATGACACGGCTTTTGCGATTGACTGGCTGCTGGGCGCGGCTTGTGGCTCGACGGGCTGGTGCTATGCGCTGTGGACGGTGCATAACTGGTGGGTCGGCCACTTCCCAGCGCAAGCCCAGGAGGAGTTTTTCGCGGACGGGCCGGATGTGCTGGCTTCCAGCGCCCTGAATCCGACCCGTGGCTAGGCCACCCCTGTGCCCGGTGGCTTCCGCGTCTCGGGTCGCTGGTCCTACTCCAGCGGCTGCGATGCAGCCAGTTGGGTGATGCTCGCCGTGCCCGGCCGACAGGGGCCACGCGAGCATTTCTGGGTGTTGCTCCCACGTCAGGACTACACCATTATTGATACCTGGTTCACGTCTGGCATGCGTGGGACGGGCAGTAAAGACATTGTGGCCGATGAGGTCTTTGTCCCTACGCACCGCACTATGGACCCTGGCCGGGCTGGCGATGGCGACTGGACCGGCTGGGAGTTGCACCAGCGCCTGAGCTATCGCCTACCGCTGCGCTGTCTCACCGGCTGGGATCTGGTGGCGCCCATCGTCGGCATGGCCCAGGGCGCTCTGGATGTGTTGATCACCACTTTCCACGGAACGGCTGGCCACGGTCGGACCGCGGAGTCGCCCCTGGTGCAAGTACGGCTGGCCGAGGCGGCCTCAGAGGTAGAAGCGGCACGGGAGCTGTTCAAAGCCGCGATTCGGGAGATGCTGGAGAAAGCTGCGCGCGGCGAGACGTTCTCGCAGCTTGAACGTGCGCGCTACCGGCGCAACAAGACGTTTGTGGCGAAACTCTGCGTGCAGGCGGTCAATCGCGTTTTTGAGGCTAGCGGCGGCCAAGGCATTTTGGAGACGGCGGCGCTGCAGCGCTTTCACCGCGATGTACACGCTGCCTCACACCACCAGGGCATTAGCTGGGACGCCGCCGCGGAGGATTATGGCCGCCAGGCCCTGGGCCTGCCTCCAGGACCGGGGCGTTATGGGTGAGAGGAAGTTCAGGAACATGTGTATAATATCTATGTGCTCTTTCTAGGGAAGGGCAAATACTCAGTACGTGTTCTCGTAGGATGTTAGACGAAGATTCTACACTGATCTGTGATCTCCTGAGGCAAAAGAAAGCGGAGAGAGCGGATACGGGTAAATATGTAACTCACCTTACGCGACTGGAACGAAAAAAGTGTAGAATCGCCCGTATGAAATCACAACCGATAGCAGATTTGTATTCCGACTACTTGCTGGCGTCGTTTGGGGCGACCACGGCTACCGGGCTGAGCGCACTGCTGGA
>SXND01000069.1 GCA_005777235.1 Pseudomonadota bacterium | reverse complement strand
ACAGCCTGGCTAAGCCGTGGGCAGCCCGAGAGCCAAGTCGGTTGTCCCCAACACGGGTGGGAGGCGTGCGGGCCCACCCATCGATACCGCGGAGTCCTTGGGCTCTCAAGCTGGGGGGCAGCTCCCGGGTTCTCACCAGCTGCGCCGAACAATCGCCTGCAGCCGACTGCCTCCAGCGTCCGCTCGTGCCTCGCTCCCGCTTCCGGCAGCGGCTGAGGCGCAGCGTTAGGCCACAGCACCGTCCGTCAAGGGATGTAAAAACCTTTTGGCGGAAGGTGTGGTACTATTGGAAGCCAGCGGTTACCCGCCCGTCATTTCTTAATAGTGGCATTGCAGAGGTGTTACCTATGAGAGTTTTTATTAGCCACGCCGCTACCGACGCAAAACTCGCCAACCGCATTGCCCATGTCCTGCGAGAAGCTGGTTTTCAGGTCTGGGATGAAACCCAAATACTTCCTGGCGACAACTGGGGAACGCAGCTTGCCGAAGCGCTCCAAGAGTCAGAAGCCATGGTCGTCTTATTGACGCCGAACTCCCTACATTCTCCTAACCTCAGCCATGAAGTGGGCTATGCCTTGGGGAAAGCAGGTTATAAGGGCCGCGTGATTCCTGTGCTTGCGGCGTCTCCTGAACAACTCCCCAAAGAGGACATTCCGTGGATCTTGCAGAAATTTCACATCATCCAGCTACAAGACCAGGACAAGGACGAAAAGGGGCTGAGAAGCATTGCGCAGGCACTTCAAGAAGCGAAATAAACATTGACGAGTGCATTGTCTATGCTACCGCATGAGGCATTTCTCTCCCACTCAAGCTTGGATCAAAACTTCGTCACCAGTTTGGCCGATGGGTTACGGCGTCATGGCGTCCCTGTGTGGTACAGCCGAACCAATATCATGGGTGCCCAACAATGGCATGATGAAATTGGGGCTGCCTTACGGAGATGTGACTGGTTTCTCCTGGTGTTATCTCCCCATGCCGTCGCTTCCATGTGGGTGAAGAGAGAGTTAATCTTCGTGTTACAACAAAATCGGTTCGAGAACAGGATTGTACCTCTCCTGTGGCAGCCTTGCGATTTTGACCGTCTTTCCTGGGTGCTCCCGAGCTTTCAGATCATTGATTTCCAAAGGACATTTGAGGATGGTTGCCGTGACTTACTGCGGCTGTGGGGTGTAGGTTACCAACCAAGCCACTAAACCTGCCTGCTTGCTTGGAGAGGGCCTAACATCGGCCTGCAGCCGACGCCCAATAGCGTCCGCTCCTACGTCGCTCCCGCTATCGGGCGCGGCTGAGGCCCGGCGTTCGGCTCCAGAAAGAAAGGAGGTCCCTCTGCGTTGTCTCTGGCGTCAGCTGACACGGGAAAGTTGAGCAGCAACGTCGCGTGATATTTTTTCCGTCATAGAGGAACTCTCTACACCGCAATGAGGAGTGGCCATGCCTTACAGGATTGCTCGCCTGGGTCATGTCGAGATTCGGAGTGTGGACCTTGACCGGGATCTCGACTATTACATTAACGTGCTGGGATTGCATCTGACAGGCCGAGAGGGCCCTACGGCGTATCTGAAGGGCTGGGACGACGCCATGCCTATTCCTTCAGTCTCACCCAGGCCGAGCGCCCTGGCATGGTGCGCATGGCCTTTCGGACGGTGGATCCCGAAGACCTGGACTACTACGAGAAACGGCTCCAGACCTATAGCGTGCCGTATGACGTCATTCCCGAGGGCTACCGGCGGGGGCGGGCCTTACGCTTTCAATCGCCTTCGGGTCACACGGTCGAACTCTATTATGCGATGGACTACACCGGGAACCTCCTGCCAACGGTCAACCCTGCCCCATGGCCAGACGGACTCACGGGCATTGCCCCGCCGCGCTTAGACCACACGCTGGTGACCGCACCCGACCCGGCCACCGCGATCCGGTTCTTCCAGGAGGTCCTGGAGTTTCGGGCCAGTGAAGTGTTGGTGCAACCCGACGGCACCCCGATTGCGGCCTGGCTCTGGCAGCGGCCTGCGCCGCATGATCTGGCCATCGTGCCTGGCGGCGCTGGGGGTTTTCACCACGCGGCCTTCATGATTGACACGCCGGAAGCGATTTTCCGTGCCGCCGACATCCTAGCCCGTCACCACGTCCGGATTGACCTCGGCCCCGGACGGCACGGCATTACGCGAGGGACCACGATCTACTTTTTTGATCCGTCCGGCAACCGACTGGAGACCTTTGGGGGCTACAGCGCGTATCAGATGGACCCCGATACGCAGGCTATTACCTGGACGGCGGACCGCATGACCCAAGGAGTGTCGTACTACGCCACCGAACTCAACGAGTCGTTTTTGAAGGTCTACACCTAAGCCAGACCAAGCCGAACAACGGCGTCCAGCCGACTGGCAATAGCGTCCGCTCCTGCGTCGCTCCCGCTATTGCCAGCGGCTGACGCCGAGCGTTGGGCACCGCAGGTGCAGGAGGACAAACCCCAGGCGCCAGCCCTTGGGAGGCCAAGGCATGGTACCCGCGCGGGGTGTGGTCCACCCGATGTCCCTCCCACGGGGCCTGGACGGGCACGCCCCGTCCGGGGGCCCTGAGATCCCGGGGTGCCGGAGACGCCCGGCCCCTCCTGCGGCCCACGCGCCCGCCAGACCCCATGGCTTGCGCCCGCCTGGGGTCCAAGGGGGGTCGTCTGAGCACTCCAGCGTCTCGGGAGGGGCCGGGCGTGGCGTTGCCAGCGCCCGGACGGCCCCCGGGGGCCTCCCCAGCCCCAGCGCTCCAGGGGCTGGGGGGCTGCGGGCTGTGCGCATGCCTGTCGGTGGTGCCAGGGCGGTGGGCGCCTCCCCCGGGGACCCGCAGGCCGGGTCCCCGCAGACGCCGGGGGTCTGGGGGGCTCGGTGGGCACGGGTTCCGCCAGGGGCAGCGGGTGGACGCGGGGCGGCGGGTCATCCCAGCGGCGGGTGCCGGAGCCACCGCCCCCCCGCTGGAGGGCGGTGCGCCGCCCTGGGGTGGCCCACGCCGTGGCCGGTTGGTGGGCGGCGTGTGGCAGGGGGAAGCCGTTGCCAGCGGGTTCCCGCAGGCGGCGCGTCTCCCTCACGGGCATGCACGAGGGAGCAAGCCGGTGCCGTACCACGCGCCGGGAGGCGGGCAAGGCCGGAGAGGAGCCTCAGGAGCACCGTGGTCCCCAACGCCTTGCCCAGGAAGGGCGTGCAGGCGACGGCGGCCAGCGGGCGCGATGGAGGCGCGGACGCTGGCCGCCGCGCCTGACGCCTGGCGTTGGGCTGCTGGGCGCAGCGTTCCTGTCGGGCGTGGCCCGAGGAACAAGTCGACCATGTTCAACCGCTCCAGGCTACAGCACCTGTGCCCCTGGAGCAGCGCGACAACGTCAGCCCGTCCCAGGCCCGGCGTCAGACAAGGCCCCAGGCGGCAGGCGTGCTGCTCCCCGTGCCGACGGATGGTTCCAGGCGTGTGCACGGGTGCGGCGTGGGCTCCCGCAGGCGTGTGAGGCCGTCGGAGTGGCGCCGATGCTGACGCCGCAGCGTGGCGGGTGTCGTCAGTGAGCCTGCGTGGGCTCTGAGGCGCCCGCCGTCGTTGGCGGCGCGTCCCCGTCCGTGCGGGCGAGGTCTTGGCGTGGTCGGGTGACACCGCCTCCTGCGCCCTGGGCGTGGCGGCGTGCTGCCGGGTCCGGGGGCCTCTGGTCCGGGCCGCAGGCCGCGCCGGGCGCCAGGCACACCCGGGGGGCAGTCTGCGGTCGGGCGGTGGCGGAGGGCCCGGTGGTGCCACGTGTCCTCCTCCCTGGTCCCTGACGCGCGTCAGCCGCCATCGCCCACGACCCACCGGAGGGGTGGCATCCGGCGGCCGAGGTGGTGCCGGCGTGGGTGGCGGCGGCCGGTCCTCGGGACGCCTGCGTCCCCGCGTCGGTCCCCAGCACCCCAACAAAGGCATGCAGGCGACGGCGCACAGCGTCCGCTCGTGCCTCGCTCCCGCTGCTCGCCGCGCCTGATGCCCGGCGTTGGGGTGCTGGGCGCAGCGTTGTTGCCTGGCCTGGCCGAGAGCACAAGCAGACCAGGCATGACCGCCCAAAGCGGGAGTGACCTCTCCGCAACGAAGAGGTCTATGCAAAGAGTTGACGGCGTCATGGAGTTGCTGTGCGTGGTGGAAGTAGGAGGGGTACATGAAAAGAGGGAAAACCATCATAGGGTTCACAAGATACTGTCCCTATTGCGGATCTAGCAGTGTCGAGAGGTCGCAGTCAGGAAGAAAAAGAACGTATTATTGTCACCATTGTGCCAATACATTTAATGGCTGGCTTTTCCTGGGCATCCTACGGGGAACGTCTGTTGAAAAAAAGAGGCCCCCAGCAGCGTAGGACACGAAACGCATGACGCGCGTGCAGTGGGTCGCGTGGGTCCCGTGACCGCTGGGTAGACGCGTGAGAAGGTCTCGCATCTGCATCGCCATAGGAAGGAGAGACGCATGCCACGACGGCCTCACTCGAAGATGACGTGTGCACGCAGCGCCAGGCAAGCCCTGGTGGGCCGCTCGCTGTCGGGCTGACGTGTGGGGGCCGGTGCCGCCGAGTGCACGTCCCCCCTGTGCCTGTCGCAGCGTCATGAGGGCGGGCGGCGCGCGAGGCAGGGGCACCCGCGTCGGGAGCCAGCCCCCCAACAAAGGCGTGCAGGCGACGGCGGCCAGCGTCCGCTCCTGCGTCGCTCCCGCTGCCCGCCGCGCCTGACGCCCGGCGTTCGGCAACAGGAGCGTGAGAGGAGAGCACCGAGCAATTTCAGCACTGAGAGATCTGGAAGACTTTGTGTGCGCAATGAATACACGAGGGTACATCATGCATCTTTCGCGTACCTTGTCGCTGTGGATTTGAGGAGTTTTTGTCCCATATAGAAGCCCTGTAGGGGACGACGTGATCATGGCGATTCTCTTTTCATCAACACAAGGAGACCATCATGCCCGGTTTCACCTGGATCCTGTCCATTGCGGCCATTGCTTTGGGGTTGGCAGCGCCACTGCTGCACGCTGACGTGGTGACCGACTGGAACACCACCGCTATCAATGTCACCCAGTTGGCGGCTGGTTTCCCTGGCGGTTCATTCTCACAAACGCGCACCCTGGCGCATACCCATGCCGCCATCTTCGATACGGTCAACGCGATCGAGCGCAAATATCAGCCCTATGCCGTGGACCTCAAAGCCCCGGCGGGCGCCTCGGTCGAGGCTGCGGTGGCCACAGCAGCGCATACAGTGCTGGTGGCGGAAGTGCCCTTGCAAAAAGCGATGCTCGATAGTCTGCTGGCCACCGCGTTGGAGAAAATGCCGGAGGGCCAGGGCAAAACCGCCGGGCACGCCTTGGGCAAGGAGGTCGCCGACAAGTTGTTGGCCATATACGCCACCGATGGCTTCACCAATAAAGTCACGTTCACGATCCCACCACCTGGTCCTGGCGTGTGGCAGCAGACGCCGCAATTCGGGCCAATGATCCAGTACGTGTGGGGCCAGATGCGACCGATGGCGATCAAGAATGTCAAAGACTACGATATAGGCGGCCCGCCGGCTCTCACCAGCGAGCAGTGGGTCAAAGATTACAACGAAGTGAAAACCCTTGGCGCGCGCCACAGCACCACGCGGACGGCGGAGCAAACCGCGGTCGCCGCCTTTTGGACGGTCCAAACAATGATTCCATGGAATGCGACCGCCCGGGCGGCCAGCACCGCTCGCAACTTGAGTGTGCACGAAAACGCGCGGCTGTTTGCGCTGCTCAACATCGCCGCCCACGACACGCAGATCGTGGGGATCGAACAAAAGGTGTGCTACAACTTCTGGCGGCCCTATACGGCGATTCGCTATGCGGGAGGCCCCGGCCATCCGGCGCTGACCAGTGACCCGACCTGGGAACCCTTGCTCAACACGCCAGGCTTCCAGGATTACCCGTCAGGGCATTGCATTACGTCGGGTGGTGCGGAAGGCGTTCTGCGCGCGTTTTTCGGGGACGACAAGGTGGAGGTCAGCGTGACTCATATTCCGCTCTCCGGCATTGTGCGCTCGTGGACGAGTTCCTCGCAAATGGCGAAGGAGGTGGAAGACGCACGTGTCTGGGGCGGTATCCATACGCGGACGGCCGACGAACATGGCACGCGCGCCGGACGCAAAATTGGCGTCTATGTGTTCGAGAACATCCTGCGACCGCTGTAGCGGCCGCCATGGCGCCGTGCGGTGAGCGTGACGTGCGACACGGTGCCTGACACCGTGTCGCCAGAGGGGTGTGGGAAGGAGCCCGGACGGGTCAGGGTCCGGCTTGGGCCTCAAGTGAGGGCCGAACAAAGCAGTGGAGCCGACCGCCTCCAGCGTTAGGCGAAGCAGGAGGATGAGGGATGCCTGATGGTGTAAACATTGAAGGTTTGCGGGCAATCTACACACAAAATGCGCTAGCTCGTGCGTTCCTCGATCACGCAGCGCAGCGAGAACGAGACCGTGCAGAAACCCCCGTGGACCGTATCCAGACTATCTTACGCGATGAGGGGGCAGATCCGTCGCGTGCGGATGTCGTCGAAGTATTCCAACGCCTCGAAGCCTTGGGGTGTGGGAAGTTCATTATCGGTCGTCGCGGTAAACTGTCGCGGTTTGCGTGGAGTGCAAGCATTACGGATGGCGGTCGCGCGGCGGTGGGGGAGCAGCACACCGTTGCTGAGATGCCCGAGACCACTGTCACAGCTACGGAAGAGGCAACGGAAATGCTGACACATTCTTACCACCTACGTCCTGATACAGCAGTGAGTATTGCCTTGCCGATGGACCTGACGCCCCATGAAGCTGAACGTCTTGCGGTCTTTATCAAATCGCTCCCGATGGAGGAGTAGGTGGCTGCTCGATCCGGGTTGGCCACTCCCTCCCTGGTACGCGAGAGGCCCAGCACATCTGTCCGCGGGCGGGGTGGAAGGTCTCCTCAGAGCAAGCGTAGAGTGACCCCGAGCGGAGGCAAACCGTAGCGAGGGCCGGGGGCAAGGCCCGCGCCTCACAATCGCTT
>SXND01000012.1 GCA_005777235.1 Pseudomonadota bacterium | reverse complement strand
GAGAGCGCGTGTGCAGCGTAGGCAGCGCTGTGCTGTACGTCTCTTCCAGTGGGGAGGGAGGACTCTTGCGCCTGTTTTCAACGCAGAGTTACCGATCCCTGTGCAATGCCATGTCACCATTGAGCAAAAAAAAAGTGTACGATGGTGAATCCCCTGACTTGCTGGTATGCGCCGGGCTTCTAAGTCGTCTGCCAGTTCGTAGATCAATGCCGAATAAATCAGCGCATCTAGCGGATCCAGTTGCGTGATTGCACGGAAGCCGTACTTCGCTTTTGGCGAAAGAAGAGTGCGCGCGGGACGGTACGCCACTTCAGGACATTCTCGCTCGCCAACTTCGGACGTAGCGCGTCCCAGTCGTGTTGGATAGCAAGGTACTCGAACGGTGGGGGGAATACGTCGGTATCTCCCAGTTCGATGGCGTGTTTGAGCGCCCACGTAAGACTGTTCTCCTTCAGGGTCAACAATTCAGTCACCTCTTCTGACAGCTAACTCTGTATCCGACGACTCCCTGTCACAAAGCATACCAGAATACCATACAAAGACGAAGTAGAGTACCATAGCATGACCCGAGCGGATGCGGGACGACGTAGAGTCGTCGAGCCTCTTTTTTTTACGGGACTTGACGACTCTGTGTCGTCTTTCCTATGTTAGAAGCATGCCAGACCACAGCGAGTCACCAAGCAGGCCTCGCAGCTGGCCAACGCGACACCTCGTCGTCAAGCCTACCCATAGGATGTCTTTTACGACTGTCTAACGCCTGTTGTGCGCCGTCGCCCCCACCGACCAACGGCCACCTGCCACCCAGCGGCCGCTGGGGGCAGTCGGATAGAGTGCCTGGTTCGGCGCCGCGCCACAGCCCTCAAGGCCCGCGGGCCTGATTGGGGAAAGGAGACCGGGCCTGAGCTTGTGGCCGTGGGGGCCGTGCGATTCCCTGTCTTGGCGGTCTCCCTGTCTTGGCCCGTTCGTCGCGATGTAGGAGGGCGTCGCCTCGGGTGATGGGGGTTGGCCCCTGCGCCCTGTGGGTGCCGAACGCATGTAGGCTTCACAGCGTGGTCCCTACATCGAGTAACACATACCTCCCTCTCGTGACGGCTCCTCCCTGTAGTGCCCCGGCGGTTCCTCTATGGAGGAACCGCCGGGGATGCATCATCCCTCTATGGAGAGACTGCAGGGGCAACGCCACGTGCTTCCAGCGCGCGTGCAACCATCTACGCCTCCACCGCGCCCAGACTGGCTGACGATGCGCTCTCCCGTCGTGTCGCGCTGGGTGGCTGCGGCTCCTGCCGAGAGCACACCGCGACGATCGCCGTACGGTACGTGTCACTCCGTGGTTCCTTGCCGGCCTGGCTGCAGATGCCGAGAAGGGTGCCTGAAAGGCAGCTCACCAAGTCCGCAATGACCACGCAAGGCCGCATGTAGCATAGACACCAAGCCCCTCACCCCCAAGACTCTCCTCGTCAGGCCCTCTTGCCAGCGCACGCGGATTTTGCCCTTGACGCCCCTAGCCCCGCCCAGGTACCTTGCCAGCGTGCCAGAATAGCCCACGACTGGGCCTTTAGAGAAAGGGTAGACCATGTTCGAGCCGCTCCTGCCGCTCAACTTTCTGCGCCGTGCCGCCCGGTTGTTTCCCAGCAAAACCGCCGTGGTTGACGGAGCACGACGTTTGACCTATGGCGCGTTGGCAGCCCGTGTGCACCAGCTTTCCAATGCCCTGCGGTCGTTGGGCGTCACCAAAGGGGATGTGGTTGCGGTGCTCTCCCCCAACAGCCACCGCATGCTCGAGGCGTTCTTTGCCGTGCCGCAACTCGGCGCGGTGCTGGCGCCGCTCAATTTTCGCCTGACCACACCCGAGTTCGCCTATATTCTGGAGCATGCCGCAGCCAAAGTGCTGCTGGTGGACTGGGAGTACGCGCACCAGGTGGCACCGCTGCTGGGCACGCTGCCTGGCCTTGAGCACACGGTGCTGTTGCGGGACGACGAAATCCCCACGGCGCCCTTGCCGGCGCACGACTACGAAACCCTTCTCGCCGCCGCCAGCCCGGTGTTCCCAGTGCCCGTGGAGGTGGCCGAGACGGAGGTGGCGACGTTGAATTACACCAGCGGCACCACGGCGCGTCCCAAAGGAGTCATGCTGACGCACCGCGCCTGTGTGATGAGCGCCCTCAACTATATTACCGCCCTGAACGTGGTGCCGACGGATGTGTATCTGCACACCCTGCCGATGTTTCACGCCAACGGCTGGGGTGGGATCTGGGCCCTGGCCGGGCGCGGTGGGCGGCAAGTCTGCCTGCGTAAAGTCGAAGCGCAGACCATCTTCACGCTGATGCAGCAGGAGGGCGTGACGCTGGCCTGTGCCGCCCCGACGGTGCTGGTGACGCTGGCGACGTTCTCTGGGGCCCGCGACTATCAGTTCGCCCCTGGCGTGCGCATCGGTACGGGTGGTGCCCCACCCGCGGCGGCGGTGTTGCGCAATATGGAAGCGCTCGGCATCGAAGTGCTGCATCTCTACGGCCTCACCGAAACGGGCCCCTTCCTGACCTCGTGTGAATGGCAGCCGGCCTGGAACGACCTGGATGTGAGCACGCGCTATCGGCTCAAGGCGCGTCAGGGGCTGTCGCAACTCCTGACCGATGTGCGGGTGATGGACGAGCACCTCCAGGAAGTCCCCTGGGATGGCCAGACCGTGGGCGAGATCGTCGCCCGTGGCAACAACGTCATGGAAGGGTATTATAAGCAGCCGGAGGCCACCGCCGAAGCCCTACGCGGCGGCTGGTTCCACAGTGGTGACCTGGCGGTGGTCCATCCGGATGGCTACATTGAGGTCATGGACCGCGCCAAGGATGTGATTAAGAGTGGGGGGGAGAATGTCTCATCGGTGGAAGTCGAGGCCATGCTCTATGAGCATCCGGCGGTGCTCGAAGCGGCGGTGATTGGCGTGCCAGACAGCCAGTGGGGGGAAGTGCCGAAAGCGCTGGTCGTCCTCAAGCCGCAGCAGCAGGCCAGCGCGCAGGCACTCATGGAATTTTGCCGCGACCGTATGGCGCATTTTAAGGCGCCAAAATCGGTGGAGTTTGTCGAGACGTTGCCAAAGACGGCCACCGGCAAGGTGCAAAAGTTTGCGTTGCGTGAACCGTACTGGGCCGGACAGGAAAAACGTGTCCAAGGGTGAAAGATAAGGGGGGAGCAAGCCATGCAGGAATTGTATTGTCGGTGGGCCAGCGAGCATTTTACCGCCCAGCAGGCGCGGCGCCGTGGGCGCCGGAGCTATGCGCTGGCCGAGGCCAAACCGCACTTTGCGCCCGATCGTCCGTGTGATGTGTCGCACATTGCCTTGACACTCCAGCTCGACATAGTGGGACAAGCCGTGACCGGCACCTGTGCCACGACGATCCGGGCGGTGCAGGAGACCGTGAGCGGGCTAACGCTTGATGCGGTGGATTTGCAGGTGACGCAGGTCCGGCAGGTGGGTGGCGCAGTGCTGCCGTACACCTATGATGGTCAGCGTCTGCACATGACGTTTCCCACGCCGTTAGCGCGCGATACGTCCGCCACGGTGGCGGTGGACTACCATGTCAGTAAACCCCGGGCGGGCCTCTATTTTATCGCGCCTGATGCGGCCTATCCGCACAAGCCCGTACAGGTGTGGACGCAGTGCCAGGACGAAGATGCGCGTTATTGGTTTCCCTGTTTTGATGCGCCAAATGAAAAAGCCACCACGGAAATGACCGTCACCGTGCCGCAGCCGTATTTTGTCCTCTCCAACGGCGCCCTGTTGTCCACCACACCTGATGAGGCGGCGGGGACCATCACCTATCACTGGCTCCAGGATCAGCCGCATACGACGTACCTCATGACCATGGTGGTGGGGGAGTTCAGCGAGCGCACCGAGCTGGTCAACGGCCTGCCGGTGCAGTGGTATGTCACCCCCGGACGCGAGGACGATGGCCAGCGGGCTTTTGGCGATACGCCGGAAATGGTGCGCTTTTTCAGCGACAAGCTGCGCGTGCCGTATCCGTGGAACAAATACGCTCAGGTGGCGGTGAACGATTTTATCTTTGGCGGCATGGAAAACACCTCCGCCACCACGCAAACGGATCTGACCTTGCACGACGCCCGCGCCCATCTCGATTTTTCCAGCAATGGCCTGGTGGCGCACGAGCTGGCACATCAATGGTTTGGCGACCTCCTGACCTGTAAGCATTGGTCGCACGCCTGGCTCAACGAGGGTTTTGCCACCTATTTTGACGCGCTGTTTCACGAGCACCATCAAGGCCAAGACGCCTTTCGCTATTACATGCATCAAAACGCCAGAACCTACTTCCGCGAAGATGCGGAGGTGTACCGACGGCCCATCGTCACCAACGTGTACCAGGAGCCCATTGACCTCTTTGATCATCATCTCTACGAAAAAGGCGCATTAGTGTTGCACATGCTGCGCTATGTGCTTGGGGAAGAAGCCTTTTGGCACAGCCTGGAGCATTATCTCACCGTCAACCGGCATCAGGTGGTTGAAACGGTGGATCTGGAGCGAGCCATTGAGGCGGCCACCGGGCGCAATCTGCAACGCTTCTTCCAGCAGTGGATTTACCAAGGGGGGCATCCAGAATACGAAGTGACGTATGCCTGGGAGGAAGCCTCTCACCTGGCCACCGTGACCGTGAAGCAGACCCAGAAGACGGGCACAGAGCACAACGTCGAGACGCCGTTATTCGACATGCCCGTGACCTTACTGTTTGCGCTGCCTGACGGCGAGCAGCGCTTTCCACTGCGCGTGCATGAACAGCTCCACACCTTTCATCTGGTGCTGCCCGCCGCCCCACGCTGGCTGAGCTTTGATCCCGGCAACGCAATCCTCAAACGCCTGAAGCTCAAGCTGCCCAAAGACCTGCTCATCGCCCAGTTACAGCACGATCCCGACATTATGGGACGCATCTATGCCGCAGAAGCGGTGGGCGAATTGGGCAGCCTGGAGGCGGTGGCGAGCCTACGGCAGGCCCTGGAGCACGAGGCCTTCTGGGGCGTGCAGGCGGAGATTGCCCGCATCCTCGGCAAACTGCATACGCCCGCTGCCCTGGAAGCGCTGCTGGCCAATGTGGCGCTGTCCCATCCCAAAGCCCGCCGTGCTGTGGTGACGGCCTTAGGCGAATTTAAGGAGGAGCGTGCCGCCACGGCCCTGGGTAGCGTGTTGCAGCACGGCGATGCCAGCTACTTTGTCGAGTCCGAAGCGGCGGCGGCCCTGGGCAAGACGCGCCAAGCCACGGCGCTGGAGATTCTACAACAGGCCACGGCCAAAACGTCGTGGAATGAGACCATCCGCAATGGCGTGTTTCGGGGCCTGGCGGAGTTGCACGAGGAGAGCACCATTCCTGTCCTGCAGGCGTTCACCGCTTATGGCCAACCGCCACTGGCGCGTTATGCGGCGCTACGCGCCCTCGGAGTGATTGGCGGCGAAAAAGATCCGGCTCCAGAAGCCATTGTTGACACCCTGACGGCGATGCTAGACGAGGAGCATGTGCGCACCAGGATGGCCGTGCTCGATGCCATGGAGTCGCTGCACAGCGCCAAAACCCTGCCGGCACTGGAACGGCTGCGGGCACGTGATCTGGACGGGCGCATCAAACGGCGTGTCGAAGAAGTTATTGAGTCCATCCGCAGCGCACGCAAACAAACGGACGAAGTGCAGCAATTACGCGATGATTTCCAAGCGATACGTGAGGAAAATAAAAAGCTGCTGGAGCGCCTGGAGCGCCTGGAGGCGCGTCCAAGCTCCGGGGCAACACTATAAAGTAGGTGCTGACGCATCCGTCAGGGCGACCGGCTGGTCGCCCTGGCTAGGAGCGGCTCGCGGTCACAGCACTCCGGCGTGCACGGCGAGTGTATGCAGGTCCGGCACTTCGAGATCGGGCTCGGCCTCGGCGAGCGGGGTGGCGCCCGTTCCCGGCTGTGCGTGACGTCGATTGACCCAGACGGTGTGCAAGCCCAGCGCCCGCGCCGACACAATGTCATGATAGCGGCTCTGCGCCACGTGCAGCACCTGCGCATGTGGCAGGCCAATACGTGCCAAGGCCACGTGAAAATTATGCGGCGACGGTTTGTACGACTGCACCTGTTGCGCGGTGATCACCCAATCAAACGATACCTGCAAGCGTGCTGCCGAGCCGGCAAACAGCACATCGTCGATATTGGAGATAATGGCCAGTTGATAGCGCGTATGCAGCGCTTGCAGCGCTGGCGCGGAGTCCGGGAAAGCCGGCCAATCCACCACCGAGTCGGAGAAATGCTGACATTCTGCCTCGGTGGGTACAAAGCCCCAGCGGGCCCCAAAACCCTCCAGCACCGCCTGTAACACCGCGCGATAGGGTCGATATGGTCCCTGTTCAGCTTTAGCCTCTAGGGTGCCATACAGGGCCAGGGCCTGCGCCAGAGGTATGTCCACCCCATGCCGGCGCAAGATTGGTTGGAGAGCAGCCCACAGGCCGGTCTCCCAATCAATCAGGGTGCCGTAGCAATCAAAGGTGAGGACGCGAAATGTCTCAAAAGGTAACATACGGTCACTCCGTGAAGGACATCAGGTGATTTATCGCATTACGGACGTCCAGGATTGGCACGCCGCCCAGGTTTCGGGCGCCTTTGCCAGCGCCGACCTCACGGCAGAGGGTTTTATCCACTGCTGCACAGCGGCGCAGATTGTCGCCGTTGCCAATCGTTATTACCAGGGGCAGACGGGCTTGCTAGTGCTCGCCATTGACGAAACATGCCTCAAGGCCCCCCTACGCTGGGAAGACCTGACACCCAGCGGCCAGGAGTATCCCCACGTGTACGGACCCATCCCGCTCGGTGCGGTGCAACATGCGCTGCCTCTGACGCCCGACCCGGACGGACAGTTTACTGCTGTGCACTGCCTGTCGTAAGGCAGTGGGCGCCGAGTGTCACCGGGCGTCCACAGGCCCTCACATAACCCTGGAGACAGCAAGGCCACCACCATGCGCTGTGCGAACAAGATCGTCTTAGTCACTGGTGCCCAGCAAGGTATTGGATGAGTCGTTGCCCTCCGTTTTGGCGAGGCCCGCGTGAGCCTTGACTGCAGCCACGACACGATGCCCCGCTCTGCCAGTCGTTTCCCCACTGGGTCCAGGGCATGGTCCCTAGCCAAAATGGCGCGCACCAGGGCTGCGACCCCACGCCCAGACGAGAGTCCATGCGCCGGTGGGGTGGGAGGAAGCGGTCAAGCAGGGTGGCGACTGCCAGGCGTCGTAAGAAGCCAAGGACTCAAGGCCAATGCACAACGGGACGGATCGGCTGCACGGCCATAGCCATGAGACACCTCCTGTGGTTCTCCTCTCACGACAGTATCATGGCAGCGGCCGTCCTCTATAAGAGTTGGCTTCGCCTCTCGAACAAGAATCTTGTAGTTCAACCTAATCTCTTGAGCGTGGGCTGGACCACACACTGCCCACCGCTTTTGTGGCCCCCGGCAGCCCAGGAGCATGGTCCGGCATTTTACCACCAGGTGATCCGGCTGCCGGAGGTGTTGCGTGTCACAATCTACGATCCGACGATGACCCGAATGGTGCTGGACAAGGCGGTGGCGCATCTGCGCCTACATCGCAAGCTGTCCTGTCGCAAGGCCCGGGGGGGAAGCGGAGGGGCATCTTACCCAGCTCCTGGGAGACTCAGCACCCAGGCGCGCCCTGCGGCAGCAGACGGCGCGTCTGGTCACGTTCGGCGTGACTGAGAGCGGTGACGCGCCCACCGTGTTGATCCACGGCGAGACCGGCACCGGTACGGCCTAGGCGCTACGTTCAGATTCTTGTGGACATGGCAGCCAGAGCCTCGTAGGATACTATCTAGCTACGCGAGGCATGCCCGCAGCTCACCCACCCTCGTCATCGCGCCTCACGCCGGAAGCGAGCAGCAGTCACAGCATGGATGCCTTGGCGGAGATGTGGTTCCCTGTCACCGCGAGGGGGTTTACCCCTCACCACGCCTTGCGCGCTGGTCTATGACCCAGTGCCGCTTCATCAGAAGGACGAGACCATGGCGTATGATCTCTTAATCAAGAACGGTCGAGTCATCGATGGGTCCGGGATGCCTGCCTTCCGCGGCGATGTCGCGGTGCGCCACGGCAAAATTGTCGCCGTCGGCAAACTGCGCGACTCCGCGGCGCGCACCATTGATGCCGACGGCCTCGTGGTCGCCCCCGGTTTCATCGATAACCATTGCCACTATGATGCACAAGTCACCTGGGATCCCCTCTGCACTTTCTCCTGCTATCACGGCGCCACCTCCGTGATCATCGGGAATTGTTCCCTCGCCCTCGCCCCCGTGCGCCGGGGCCACGAATCCCGCCTGGCCGAGTTTCTCTCCTACGTCGAAGCCATTCCCATGGAGGTGTTGAGCACCGTCGACATGACCTGGGAAACGGTCGGCGAGTACATGGCGACCCTCGACAAGCGCCTCGGGGTGAATGTGGGCAACCTCATCGGCCATTCGGCGGTGCGCTATTACGTGATGGGTGACGAGTGCCAGGGACGCGCCGCCACCCCGGAGGAGGTCGCGGCCATGCGCGGCATTGTGCGCGACGGCATGCAGGCCGGGGCGCTGGGACTGTCGGTGTCGAAAAATCGCGGCCACTACGATCCCCAGGGCGTGCATATTCCGGCCTTCTGGGCTGAGGAATCCGAGATGTTTGCGCTGGCCGACGTGCTCAGCGAACTCGGGGTCGGCACCATCCAGAGTGGTGGCGGGCGCGATGCCGAACTCAAAGATCGTCTGATGACCCGTCTGGCCGAGGCCTGTGGTCGCCAGCTCGTCTATAACAATCTGGGGCAATCGGTGCGCCAGCCGGACGCCTGGAAACAGCACATGGCGCTCATCGAGGAAACCGCCAAAGCCGGCATTCGGGCCAATCCGCTGTGCACGCCCAACAGTAATATGACCCGCTTTACCATGCGCAATACACAAGCGTTCCGGGGTATCCCGAGCTGGCATCCCATTCTCCTCACCTCCGCCGAGGACAAACTGCGGGCCTACAGCGATCCCGCCGTACGGCAGCGCTTGCATGAGGAAGTCGTTGAGTGGGTGCACGACCTGCCCGAAGCCAACATTGGGCGGCGCTGGTATGACTACATCTGGGTCGGGGAAACGCTGTTACCGCAGCACCAGCAGTGGCAGGGCAAATCCATCCGCGAAATGGCCGAAGCCCAGGGCAAGCGCATCATCGATGGCTTCCTGGATCTGGTGGTGGCCGAAAACCTGGATACGGTGTTCTTGGAAGGCTCCTCGAATGTCGACAAGGCGGCGATGGCGCAGATTCTCACCCATCCCAACGCCTACATCGGCCTGTCCGACGGCGGCGCCCACGTGCAGTTCCACGGCGGCTATGGCTACAGCACGCGCTTGCTGGGCTACTGGGTGCGCCAGGAGCACATCATGTCGCTGGAGCAGGCGGTACGGCGTCTGACCTTTGAGCCGGCCTCGACGTTTGGCATCTATGATCGCGGCCTGCTGCATCCGGGCCTGGCGGCTGACATCACGATCTTCAATCCCGACACCATCAGCCCACTGCCGGAGGACACGGTGCACGACTTCCCGGCTGGGGGCTGGCGCATTCGCGAACTGGCCCAGGGGATCCACTACACCATCGTCAACGGGCAGGTGTTGCTGGAAGATGGCCGGCATACGGGGGCACTTCCCGGACGCGTCCTGCGTAACAGTTTGTACCACGAGACGGCCACAGCGTAAGGGCGCCCCCGCGCCACGCGCTGTGCACGCCCTGACAACGCCCTAAGCCAGGGGCGTTGTCAGCGCGCGTGATGGCCGAAGCGCACCTTGCACCCTGGCGTCAGACGCATACGTAGGAGGATGCCTATGCCACCGTGGCGCGTGCTTGGTCTCTGTTTTGTCCTCAGCCTCCTCAGTGACCGCGACTCCGAACGGCATTGATCGCGCTCTGCACTGTGGAAATGCCTGCTCAGCACAGTTCAACAATGGTACAGTCGTCACCCTCACAGCCACCCCGCCAGCCGGCAAAGCCTTTGTCAACTGGAGCGGCGCGTGTGCCGGGACGGTCCCGGCATGCAGTGTGACCATCACCCGGGATACGTCAGTCCAGGCTGTCTTTAGCAAGTAAGGCGTGGGGTAAGCCGCAGCGCGCTGGGTGGCAGTGCCACCTGGCCCTGGCTGCGACGGCAGTGGCACTGCAAGCGCACCGCGAGTGCGACGAGTCGAGCCCTGCATGTTTTCCACGAGACACGATACCGCCCCAATCCTGGGGCGGTGTCCGTTGTAGATACCAGGCTGTCCTCTCCAGTCGGGCGACAAGACACGCATGACCCACACGGCAGCCCCTCCATAGGTTCTATACTTTCCTGGCGACAATGCGTATAATACCGCTCCCTGTGCTGCGTTGGTCCTGGCCGCTGGCCGGGAGACGCAGCTGGTGTCGTCCCTGCCACGGAGTGTGCACCGTCCCTATGCCCTCAATCTACAATATGAAACCGCGTTTCCAGCAGCGGCTCAGACCGCTGATGCACGGCCTGGCCAGTCGCGGCTGGCGTCCCAATGCCATCACCCTGTTTGCCCTGTACGGTTCCTGTGGCGTCGGGGGCCTGCTGGTGACTGCGGTGTACGCCCCCGCGGTGTTGTTGGTGTTGCCGGTATGGTTGTTGGTGCGCATGGCACTCAATGCCCTGGACGGCATGATGGCGCGGGAACTCCACATGGCGACCCGGCGCGGCGCGGTGTTGAACGAACTGGGGGATGTGCTGGCGGATGCCGCGCTCTATCTGCCCTTCGCCCTCGTCTATGCGCCGGCGCAGTGGGGCGTGATCGCGTTTGTGCTGGGGGCCATCTTGACGGAATTCTGCGGTGTCCTCGGGCACGCGCTCACCGGCACGCGCCAGTACGCTGGCCCCATGGGCAAAAGCGACCGGGCAGTGCTGGTCAGTGCCCTGGCCGTGCTCACCGGGTGCGTCCCGGCGGCCATGGCCCTGTGGCCCTGGGTGTTTGGCGTGGCCGCGCTGCTCACGGCCCTCACCTGTTGGCATCGTCTGGCCGCACTGCTGCACGACGGGCCTGACGGCGAAAGGTAGACCTGTGCGATCCCTGTTGACCCAGGCCCATCTCGCCCCCATCGGCCAGATGGGGCTTATAGTTCTCACCGTGTTGGTGCTAGCCTCGGGGCTCGTGGCGCTGTTACGTCGCTGGCGACCACAGCAGGACGTCTCGGAGTTGGTGGCACGGGTGCGCTCGTGGTGGGGCATGGCCGGGCTGTTTTTTGCCGTCTTGCTCACCAGCAATCCGTTGGCGCTGCTCTTCTTCGCCTTCCTGAGCTTCTGGGCCCTGAAAGAGTACATCACGCTCTTGCATACGCGCCCGGCGGACCACCGCAGCCTGGTGCTGGCGTTTTGCGCCGTGCCCTTGCAGTATTACTGGATTGGCAGCGATTGGTACGGCATGGCGATCATTTTTATCCCGGTCTACATGTTTTTGGTTGTGCCTCTGCAAATGGTGCTGGCGCAGGATACCCACGGCTTCGTCGCCTCGGCGTCGCAGATGCAGTGGGGCCTGATGGCCTTTGTCTTTGGCCTCAGCCATCTTGGGCTGCTACTGACCCTGCCACTGGTCGGCGGGAGCGCGGCGCATGGTCGAACGTTGCTGCTGTTTCTGGTCTTCGTGGTCGAAATCAGCGATGTCTGGCAGTACGTCTGGGGGAAAACCCTGGGACGACACAAGATCCTCCCACTGGTCAGCCCGAATAAAACCTGGGAAGGTTTTGTCGGTGGCATTGCCAGCGCTATGCTCTGTAGCCTGGGGCTACGCTTCTTGACCCCGTTTAGTCTGCTGGAAACTCTCCTGGTGTCGTTGTTGATTACCGTGGCCGGTTTTGCCGGGGGGGCGGTAATGAGTGCCGTCAAGCGCGACTTTGGCGTGAAAGATTTTGGCAGCTTGATTCCGGGCCATGGTGGCATGCTCGACCGGGTGGACTCGTTATGCTATGCAGCGCCCATTTTCTTGCACTATGTGCGCTATTTTCACACGTGAGAGGCGTAGGGGCTCGTATGGCTGCATCCATGTCCCATCCCACACCTCAAGCGGCATCGACACGGCTGACCGGGCGTGATGTGCTGCAGATGTTGCTATTTACGCTGCTGATCAAACCGTTCCTGACCTTGTTTATCGGACTCCGGGTGCGCGGCCGCGCCCATCTGCCCGCCACGGATCCGTTTATTGTCGTGGCCAATCACTCCAGCCACCTTGATACCCTGGCGCTGCTCAGCCTCTTCCCCCTGACGCGCCTGCGGCGCATCCATCCGGTCGCTGCTGCCGATTACTTCCAGCGCAATCGTCTCATCTCCGCCATCACCAGAACCGCGTGTCATATCCTGCCCATTGCCCGGCGTGACATTACCGAGGACAACGATCCCATCCCACGCATGATCGCCTGTCTCAAAGCGGGGCAATCGCTCTTGCTGTTTCCTGAGGGTACGCGTGGGTCGGGCGCCGCGATGGGGCCTTTTCGTTCCGGCATAGCCCGGGTACTGGAACAGATGCCCGAGGTACCGGTGGTGCCGGCCTATCTGGTCAACATGGGACGCAGTTTGCCGAAGGGGGAGTGTATCCCGGTGCCGTTTTTCTGTGAGGTCCGCCTGGGGGAAGCCCGCCAGCTGCGTGGTAGTCGGCAGGAGATGGTGCAGGCGCTGGAACAGGCGGTGCGTGCCCTGGCCGATGTCGCGCCAGCGTCGTAGGGGAGAGGCACCGGCCGCCACCGGCCGCGCCCACCCCTCAATGTCCGTTTCATACATACACTGCCAGTGCTCCAGGGTGTGCCCTGGGAGCGCCACGCTCCAGCGTGGCTTCCGGAGCCGGGCTGGAGCCCGGCGCTCCCAGGAGGGACTGGCGCAGGACTGACGACCTGGACATCGAGCCAGCGCGCCCCGTGCCCTCTGGCCAGTGTCCCGCCGGTGGCTTGGGCGCATCGTCGCGGGCTCCGCTTACCGCTCGATACGCGCCCTGCGCCCACCGCCTATGCCAGCTCTTGAATGCCTGCACTCGTGGCACGGAAGCCCAAGAGGCGAAGCGGTCGCCGGGGTGGAACCCGACGCGGCGGGCCGCGCGCGACCCGCGCCGAGAAGATCCAACTGCCGCCCCGTAGGGCACGAAGGGCGCCAGCGGCTGTCGGGCCCATAGGGTCCACCACCCTGTGTTGCGTGCACTGCGCCACCTGGAGACGGAAATTGAGCGCTTCTCCCGCCCTACTGTCCTAACCGATGGCGTCATCGGCTTGCGCAACGCCGTGCATGCAGCGGTGATTGTCGCCATGGCGGCATGGGAAAATCGCCTAAGTGTGGGGTGCCATCATCGGGAGTAGGGCGGTGCGGTTGAGCCAGACGCCGTGCTCCCCGTGGTGGCTGCCGGAAGCAGAGTGCCCGGCTCTCAGCGTACTCCATATAGTATCCTAGATACAACTGGGGACGCACTCGTCACGCGACGGCTGGTATCAGTGGCTTCACTACTGAGGTGATAGGGATCGCTTCGGCCATGGATGGCGTGTACAGGGACACGTGCAGAATCTGATTGACTGGTGGCTGCGTGATGATCTCAATTACGGTCTCCTGCCATGCGGGCTCAAGGTCTTGCAGACCACTCAACGGGAAGTTACGTGGTCCCATATGTGTCATTTGTACAAGGACCGAAAAGTCCATCAGGGTCAGACCAAC
The DNA here is from genome assembly GCA_005777235.1 of Pseudomonadota bacterium. Classification (GTDB taxonomy): domain Bacteria; phylum Tectomicrobia; class Entotheonellia; order Entotheonellales; family Entotheonellaceae; genus SXND01. Next base: position 9,554 of record SXND01000012.1, on the reverse strand, counting down.
GGCATACTTCTCAGGCAGGTTAAAGCGCAGTAGGATATTGTCATTGAGTTCCACTGCTGCTGTGGGTTGCTCTCCTGGAGCGAAAGAAATGTACAAGACGTCAGCCTCTTGGTCGTAAGAATACGTCGGTATGTCCACCATGCTTAGACACCTCTGGGACGCATATGCGTCAGAAAAGCCGTAGCAATGAAGTTGTTCGGCACCGTCTCACCCTTGGCATTGACATCAAAGCCGCAGAGCACAATCCCCACCACGTGATTGAAACCCGCCGGCAAGTCGTCGAATGGATGTATGTAGCGATACTTACGCGGATTGAGCGGTTCCTGGCGTCGGCGTCCTCGGCGGAGTGTCGTCTGCAGATAGTCTTCGTAGTCTGCCATTTCTGGGTGGTTGTTGGCATCGACGATGTGTTGCCACCGTTCTTCAGTCAGATACACTGGATGGCCGTCAAGATCCTGAACCGTCCAGCGTTTGCCAGAACTCGCCATGCGGGCTCCCTCCCGTGCAACGAGATGATCCTACAACGTGCCTCGCGGTTTTGCACTCCGCTCTCCCCTCGGTGTTCCGGCGGTAGTAGCAACCTGTAACCCTGGCTGCGCAGCCAGGGCCAGGGCCTTATCCTGCGCCACAGGGTCGAAGCCCTCGTTGGAAAAACGACGATCGACCAAGCCGGGCCGAGCCACAGCCTCCAATGCTCGTCCGGGTTGTAGCGCAAGAAATAAACCGCTGGCGCGTACGCCATCCGCACGGGCGCCGCCTACCACGCACCGCTCCGCTGACGTCGCTGACTGCCTGGGCCTGCGCTCACATGCCTGCACTCGCGGCACGGAAGCCAAGGGCGGCATGACGGCCACGGGGGAAGAACCTGAGGTGGTTCGCCGTACGCACGTACTGCGCGGGGAGATCCCAACCACCGCCCCGTAGAGCTTGATCTGTGCCCACTGCTGTCGGCCCCACAGGGTCCACCACCCCGTCTCGGGTGTAGATCCTCCTACCGTCGTGACACCACTCCCACACGTTCCCCAGCATGTCGTACAGGCCCCAGGCATTGGGACGCTTCTGCGCCACCGCCTGCGTGGTGTCATGGCTATTGCCGGCATACCAGGCGATGGCGTCTAACTCTGCCTCATAGCGGGGCGTCTGCGTGCCCGTCCGGCAGGCATACTCCCACTGTGCTTCGGTGGGCAACACCAGCCGCAACTCAGGGAGTAGTTGGGTGAACGCCGCCAGGAAGTGCTGACACTCCTCCCAGCTCACCTGCTCTACCGGATGCTGCTCGCCCTGGAAGTGGCTCGGATTCATACCCATCACCGCCTGCCATAAAGCCTGCGTGCAAGGGGTGTCAAACAGCCAGAAGCCCTGCGTGAACCGCACCGCGTGCTGTGGCCCTTCAGCGGTCTCCCGCCCACGTTCTCGACTCGGGGAGCCCATGAGAAAACGTCCGGGGGGTATCCAACGCAAGCGCTGGGTGACCTCACGCAGGCGGAAGCTACACCACGGGCCATAGGCGTCCTGGTCCCAGGCAGAGGCCCACACCGGCGGAGAGCCAGCGGCGAGCGGGTGGGAAGCATAGGCAGTGGTCACTACACCGCTCCCTGGTCCAAACCGCCGCGCCGTGCACGTACTTCCTGTTCCAATGCTTCCCAGATCTCCAAGACAAGGGGGCTTTGGGCAGCGGCTTGCTCTGCTACAATAGCCTGGTGCAGGGCCCACATCTCCTGGCCAAAAGGGGTGCTGGGGGTGAAGGCGATGGCTTCTTGAGACACAGACGCCTCAGCCGTAGGAGGGGCGGGCGCCTGGAGGCGCTCAGCGGCAAACAACAACGCGGCGCCGATGGCTTCATGGGTTAATTCTGGGTGTGCCGTCAGCAGATGATCAAAGGACGCATGGTGCGCCAGTTCTTGCAGGATCTCATCTACGGTTACTGTGGTTCCGGGAAGCACCGGATGGCCGTTGTCGGTATGCATGCCGTGCTGTGCCATAGTTTAGGCTCTCTTCCTAATCCGTAGGATGTATTGGTCTGCTGGGTCTCCGACCTGGCGCCGACCGACCCAGCGGCGCTGCCTCGCGGCTCACTCACTTGCCATTTTCTTCTGAACTCGCGGCACGGAAGCCCAAGCCGGCATCGCGGAGGCCGGGGCGGAGCCCGTGGCGGAGGGCCGCGCGCACGTTCCGCGCCGCGTCGACCCAACCGCCGCCCCGCAGGGCACGACGGGCGCCAGCGGCTGTCGGCCCCACAGGATCACGCACCGTACCCGCCTCGTAGGTTCGATGACCATCGTAACACCACTCCCACACATGCCCGAGCATATCATACAGCCCCCAGGCATTCGGACGCTTTTGTCCAACCGCATGTGTCGTGTCGTCGCTGTTACCGCTATGCCAGGCGATGGCATCAAGCTCCGCCGCGTAGCGCGTCGTCTGCGTACCTGCCCGACAGGCGTACTCCCATTACGCTTCCGTTGGCAAACCCAACGTCAGACCGGGGAGCTGGGCATTGAGCCGCTCGAGAAATCGCTGGCACTCCTCCCAGATCACCTGCTCTACTGGGCGCTGCGCTCCCTTGAATCGGCTCGGATTCCTGCCCATCACCGCCTGCCACAAGGCCTGGGGGCATGGCGTCTCAAATAGCCAGAATCCCCGCGTGAGCTGCACCTCATGCTGCGGCCCTTCATCGTTAAAACGCCCCTCCTCATTCTGTGGAGAGCCCATGAGAAAACAGCCCGGGGGGATCCAGCGCAGGCGTTGCCGGATGCTCTTGACCGCACACATGGCCCACAGGCCATAGGCGTCGCGTCCAATCTCCGTCGCCCACGCCGGGCGCGTCACGCGCCCAAAATGCAAGCGCTCCCGGTCGGTGTGGAGGATAAAGCCCGCACTCTCTGGGAGGGTCATCATCGCGATGGGCTGCTGTTGCAGGTCGTACCTCTGCGCGGCGGGACGCCGTGTCGCGGTCGGCGCGGGCTCCGCCCAGCGCTGCGACGCGCTCCACGTCGCCCTTGCTGTGCCTGGCTGGCTCACCTTTGAACTCGCGGCACGGAAGCCCAAGTAGGCATCGCGGTCGCCGGGGGGGGGGCCCGCCGCGGTCGGCCGCGCGCACGAGCAGCGCCGCGCCGACCCAACTGCCGCCCCGCAGGGCACGATGAGCGCCAGCCGTGGTCGGGCCAAGAGGATCGCGCACCGTACCTGCCTCGTAGGTTCGACGTCCATCATGGCACCACTCGTAGACATTCCCCAGCATGTCGTATAGCCCCCAGGCATTTGGGCGCTTGGTGCCGACGTCATGGGTCTCGCCATGGCTATTACCGTCATACCAGGCAATGGCGTCTAGTGCCTCAACCGAACTCAGCTGCGTCGTTCTCCTGGGAGCGCCATGCTCCAGCGTGGCTGCCGGAGCCGGGCTGGAGCATGGCGCTCCCAGGGGATGGTTCTCCACAGAGCCCAGTTGAGGCACGAGATCCTCCGCATAGCGCGGCGTTTCTGTCCCCGCCCGGCAGGCGTACTCCCACTGCGCCTCGGTCGGCAAACTCAGCTCCAGACCAGGGAGCACAGCATGCAGGCGCTGCAGGAAGCGCTGGCAATCGTCCCAGCTCACCCGCTCCACCGGGCGCTGCGCCCCCTGAAAGCGGCTCGGGTTCCCCCCCAGCACCGCTTGCCACAGGGCTTGCGTGCATGGCGTGTCAAACAGCCAGAAGCCCTGGGTGAGTTGCACTGTATGCCGTGGCCCTTCGTCGTCGAATCGTCCTGCTTCCTCAGGCGGTGACCCCATGCGAAAGCGTCCAGGGGCGATCCAGCGCATACGCTGCACGACCGCGCCGATGCGAAAGGTCACCCATGCTCCATAGACATCATCGCCCCAGGCCTGCGCCCACGCCGGGGCCTGGCCTTCCTGCCAGAAGGCACCGGGGCTTTCTGGGGCCGGGCCGGGCGCCAGGATCACCTCGCCACTGCTGTGCAGCAGGCCCAGCGGCGAACCGCGTGTCAGCACCGCCGGCTCAGGCGAGACCGCCGGGTCAACCACCTGTAAGCGCACCTGATCCCCCACCTGCCACACGGCCACGCGGCGCACCGTCTGGGCCACGGTCGCCCGCAGTGCCGGGTCATACCACTGGGGCACCTGCGTCTCGTCCAAGTACGGCCGCACCAGCTCGTATAAGACATGCACGGCTTGCTGTACCCCCCGACTGTGCCCCGGAGTGTCAGGCCAGCGTTGCAGGAAGCGAGAGGCCCAGGCCCTGGTCGCGGTCGAGCCCGCCCCTGGCTGTTGCAGTATCTCCGTCAATGCCTGCATGGCCCGCTGGGCGTCGTCTAGATCCATTGCCTCAACCGACGTGCGTTGGACCTCCGGCTCCAGGTCTAACACCTCTTCAAACCAGACGAACTCATCCACCTGAGCCCGCCAGGCGCGGATGTGCTCCAGGACTCGGCGACGTAACGGCTCAGGCTCGGCGGTAAAACGCGCCAGGGCGGCCTTGCGCTGCTCCGGGTCCGGCGTGGCGGCCACACTGTGCTGGCTGCGCAGGGCGGCATCCTGCCAGACACGCGCTTCCATCCCAGCATCGCGGCTCCCGGCGGGCAGGAGCTCGCGCACGGCCCGCAACAACCCCGGCTCCAGGCGTACAGCCGGGGCCAGCAGGGTCAACAGATGCTGCACGGTCTCAGTCGTCGAGGCTGCCGGGCCAGCGGCCCCTGCGGCGGCGCCAGCGTCCCAGCGCACCACGGTCCACAAGCGCGCCAGCTCCAGCGGGATGTCCTGCAGTGGCATCGGCACCAGGGCCACTGCTGGATTATGGTTGTCGTGCAGGAGACGCCCCCAGTGCCGCCAGAAACGCTGTAAGGGCTCGCCTCGGGTCGCCAGGCAACCCAGATCGCCCAGCACCAGCACCAGCGTATGCGGCGCCGGCAGCCCGACCTCGCCACGCCGCGCTGCCGGCCAGCGCAGCATGGGCTGGCTGTCGCCGTCGCCAAGGCGGGCAATGGTCACGCCATCGGGCGGGTACATCTGCTGCAGCATGTCCGTCACGTCATCCTGATCGCGCCAGTACGGCACCAGGCGCCGGGCCCGGTCTTCGATGATGTGCAGCGCTGGCCCCCAGGCCCGCCGGGTGCGGTGCGGCACCTCACGCAGCAGCTCGCCACGGCTCAGGCGCTCGATCGCCGCCTCCAGGTCAAGATCAGCCGTGGCGCGGCGCAGGGCCGCCACCTGCCGCAATCGGGTGCGAATCAGGCGCCTGGGCGCCAGGGGCGTAAACGCCGGCGTGTACTGCGGACGCCGGCGCCACACCGGGTCGGTGGCGCTACGGGTGGTGGGCGGCGCCAGCGGGGTGGCATCCTGGATGAGCGCTTCATAGGTTTCCAAACGCCAGAACGGCACATCCGCCGGGATATACGGGGCATCAGGAAGGGTGGGAGAAGAGACAGAGGACGACCGGGCTGCCGTGCTGGACGACTGCGTCTCGGCAGGCGCAGCCAGCGGCATCTCATGATAGTCGAGCAGCGCCGCCATGGCCGCAGTCAGTGCCGGGTTCTGCTGTGCCAGGGCGCGCAGCAAATCGGCCCGGCCCCGCATGCCCCGCGTCATGGCGTGGTCTCCGGCGTCGGGCGGGCCAGGGCCGGATGTTTACGTAAGGTAAAGCGGGCCACCGAGGCCAGCAGGGCGTGTTGCTGCGCCATATCTTTCGGCGCCAGCTCAATCACCGCCCGCACCAGATCCAGATACTCGGCCTGCCCTGGCAACGGGCTGAGTTGCGCCTGTTCTGCGGCGCGCCGGTCTTCCACGAGTTGACGGGCTGCTTCGCGCAGCACTTCCGTGGTGGTGTGCGTGCCGAAATGCGCCTTGCCGCGCTGTTGCAGATGCGCCATGAGGGCCTCGTCACCCGGTGGCAAGGCCAGGTGCAGCACCAGACAGCGGCGCAGAAAGGCATCCGGCAAGGCGCGTTCTTCGTTGGTGGTCAGTACGGACCAGGGGCGGAATGCCGCTGATGCTCACCGCCTGCGCAAAACCCTCTGGCGTAAACTGCCCGGCGCCGAGAGCTTCGAGCAGGCCGTTCGGCACATCGCTCTCGGCTTTGTCAATCTCGTCGATCAGCACCACCCAGCCGTTTTTCTGCCGCCTGGCATTGTCCGCCGGGCCTGGTGGCGGACGACCGCCGCTAGCCTGCCCGGCGCTCTTGGCGTCAAAGGCCCACCACAGCGGGCCAGGATACACAAAGTTGGTGATGGCCAGGGCGCGCTCAACGGCCGGCGCGTCCTGGTGCAGCGCGGCGCACAGTTGCGCCTGGGCCAGGCGCATGACGGCATCAAAGCGCCACAGCACATCACGCGCTTCGGTGCGGGAATCAACCGTGAAGGGATAAAAGGCGCGCCGTAATTTCGCAGCCACGGCCTCGGCCAGTTGTGTCTTACCCACCCCAGGCTCACCCCGCACCAGCAGGGGGCGCTGCGCCGCCAGGGCGGCGTTGATCGCGCCGATGCTGGGCTCGTCAAAGGTATGCACGCGCACGGGCAGGCCGCTGTGGCTGGGGAGTTTGACGGTCATCGGGCGGTGGGGATCGTATGAGAGAAATTGCATGGCCTACGCCTTATGAGAGATGTCTCAGACGACCCTGGATATAATCGTCAATCTCGAATTCCACGTCATTATCCGCCTGCGCCTGCGGGATCAATGCCACAAAGAACAAGCACGGCACATGCGCTCGAATGATGTCAAGCACACGCCGACGCGATGCACGCTCGTGCATCTCTGGCGCAGTCAGCACACAATAGAGCGTCCGCTGATCACGATAACGGGCGGCATTCACCGCGCCCTGGAGCTGACTTGCGTAGGCTTTGATCTCACCCTCCAGGGCTGCCTGTTCAGCGTCAGTCTCGCCTCGGCTGCCACGATGCTGGGGGGATCGCCCTTGCATAGCGTCTTTCAGGAGCACCAGGTCAAAAAGCATATTTCTGGCGACACGCAGCGCCACGATTTCTGCGTCAAGCACGCCTGGCCCTTCCTCTGGCCCGTCACAGTAGTCGAGGGCTCGTTCACCTCGCAGGCGTGGATGCTCTCCCCCCGCTACCACGAACGTCGCGGGCTGCCCATCGTAGCCCGCCATGATCACTTCCGCCAGGGTTTGCGTGGCCACCTTGTCCTCAATCAACCCGACGAGTTGCTGGCCGGTGCTGCGTTCACGGAGATCATGGATAATGGCTGGAGCGTAATTGAGCGGCAAGAGGTGATCAATGATGGCAGAGACCGCCTCGGTGGGGGGTGTTCCAAGCTTCTTGCCTAAAGCCATCAGGCTGCGTACCACGTCGATGACTGCGCTATGCGTCACAAAACACGTGGCAATCTTGCCAGGGAGGATGGCCTCGTTGACCTGCCGATCAATACCCTGCGTGTTCAGCGTGTCGTCGGCGCACAGATGGTCAACAATTTTGTATACTCCCTCCTCTCCTAAGGCTTTCCCCAGAGTTTTCAACTGGGAGGCGATAGCGTCTATGACGTGTTGGTAGTGCTTCTGCCGCTGGGCATACGTCTCACACTGGATGGCCCGGCGAAAGCCGTCCCGGATGCCGTCCGCATGCAGGAGGTAGCCGAGGGGTACTGCCACCAGCTGATCCAGCTTCTTACCGTCCTGGCACGCCGTGATGACCGCCAGCGCCCTCTGAGGCATATCAGCCTCGAACGCCACACTGCCGGAACCACCACGCCATTGCTGTGCTTGGGTGAGCCCGTTGTCCACATTGAGCACCACGGTAGGGGACTCAATCGCGAGAGTTCCTAGCGTACCGTAATAGTCGTCTTTGTGGTCTGGTCGCCTCCGTTTCCCAAAATCCGTATAGCCTTGCGCGCGCCATTTGGTGAGCTTATCGAGTGACTGGGTGGCCAGATGATGGATCGGCAGCAGGTCGGGCGGCAACTCGCAGCGTAACACAGCGACATCTACCCCCTGCTCCCGACCACTCCATTCGAGCCAGACTGGTGTCGTGAGCTTTTGCGCCGGTAGGCCACACGAAAGCGTAATGCAACGGGGATCACCGTCCGCAGACCCCTCTTTGGCACGTTTGGCATCAGTGACCACGTGCGCCGCGGTGATCATCCGGTCCGGGGTGATAGGGTATCCCGTGCCGCGCAGCTTCCTACCGTCTGACGTTTCCACGTCAATCTTACACACGAGCTTAGATTCCACAGTGATCCCCTCCCATGACAGAGAGCCAGCCTCTGGAGCACATGAGATGTCCATTGCGTAAATACACCATCAGTTCTCCAGGGTTTGGCCTGGGAGCGCCACGCGCCAGCGTGGCTGCCGGAGCCGGGCTGGAGCCCGGCGTTCCCAGGGGGGACTGGCCCAGGACTTACGCAATAGACATCGAGCACAGCACCAGGTGCAAGGCCGTAGCCTCTGTCCCTGGTATCCGGCGGGTACTACTTTTCTTCCGCCGCAATCGTAAAATCCCCACCATCATCGGCACTGGGTTTCAGCTTCAGCTTGATCTTTTGCGTAGTCGCGTCGCTGTACTTATCTTTCAGATCCGCGTTGAGCACCCAAAATTTCACTCCAACACCGGCGTTTTTCTCAGAGGTCAGTACTACCTGCAATTCGATTTCCACTTCATCAATGCGCAGGCGTGGGGCCAGGCCTTGTCCTTGCTGCTGTGCCAGCGCCAGCTCGTGACGTAAGGCCGCAATGAGCTCAGCCAGTGGAATCGGCGATTCAGCCATGGGACACCTCTCTAGCGCCAAGGGAAATAGCCTATAGAAAACAGAAGTTGCCTGAGTATAGGCTATGCCCACGGCCTTTGCCAGCCGCGGCGCGCCGACCTCTGGTCAAGCCTGTAGACCTGGCCTATACTTCGCTTTGGGAATGCATAATGTGAGGAGGCAACGATAGTGACTAATGCCGAACTATACGAACAGGATTTCTACGCCTGGACGCACACGCAAGCCAGGCTCTCAGCTCGACTTTATCCAATTATGCGGCAGAGCAAACCGCATCCACGAAGCGTGCGAGCAATGCGCGCGGCATTTTTCTCATGTCGGTCTCCTGTGGGGACGTGGAAAAAGGGAGAGGATCCCCCAAGTGCCGCCGCACCAAGGCCATCGCGTCCGCCAAGGTGGGACGCGTTGTGCGATACCCCGCCGTGCTGCGCACGCAGGGCGCTCCCTGCGCGATCAGCAGCGGGGGCGTCAGCGTGCTGAGCGCGTCGAGGCGCCGCAGCGCCGGGGTGGTGCGAGCCATCGCGCGCTCATTCCCTTGGCGCGGCGTTGCCATCCCCAGAGGTGCCCGTGCGTCTTCACACGTCACTGCCATCGTCCAGCGACGGACACACCCGCCCAGCCTCTGCGCAGGCGGATGCGCCCGCTTGGTCGCCAACAAGGCCGGCGGTTGGCCGGACTCTTGCGGGGCGCGGATCAGGCCCCCGTGGATGGGGACCGGTGGTGTCCCCGTGGGATACCCCACGGCGGTGGCGGTGGCGCCTGCCACCGCACGCGGCCCTGCGCCCTACCCCGGCGGCACGCGCCACGGGGTCCATGGGGTCCGCTCATCCGCCCACCCTGCCTCCCGCGG
>SXND01000068.1 GCA_005777235.1 Pseudomonadota bacterium | reverse complement strand
CTAGTGCTTTGTCATGTTGAAACTCTCGGATAAAGGCTGCGCAGTTTCACGCGTGCGTCATCGGTCGTACACTGCCCATGCGCCTTGGCGTGCGGCTCGTTCCGTTGGGTGTGCCACGCCTGGACCTTCTGGACGCGCGTGGTCTTCGCCGCGATACGGCCCCCCAGGCATTGCCGGCTCAGCTGGCGGAGTGCGATCGCTGCCCTCTGTACCCAACTGCCGTGTTTCGGCGTAGAATGGACCGCGCATGTCTCCGCGAGGCTTTGCGCCTCAGAAGGATCCAAAGCTTCATACCGCGCAGCTTGGGTGTGGATTTCAGATTGTCCATCACGAGACACGCCGGGGCGTGGGGCGCGGTGGTGGTGGTGGCGGGCGTCGGGGGCCCCGGCGCCGGTGAAGCGCGGCGTTAGGCGCCCAAGGAATATGAAGGGGGACAAGTTATGAAATTCACGATATTAAGCCATGTTGGCCTCTGCATAGAGCATAACGGCGTGCAGATCATTTCCGACCCGTGGCTGATCGGTTCGTGCTACTGGCGCAGCTGGTGGAATCTTCCAGAACCGCCCGCCGCGCTCATCGAGAATCTACAGCCGGATTGCATCTACCTCACACACCTGCACTGGGACCATTTCCACGGCGCCTCACTCAAGACGCTGTTCGCTCCAGATACACGCATATTGGTTCCTAAAGTTCTAATAAAGCGCATGCTGCGCGATCTGGAATCGCTAGGCTTCCGCAATGTCACCGAGATCCCTCATGGCAGTCAGGTACGGCTGGGCGAAGACTTCACGCTCCACTCATGCCAGTTCGGCCTTGGAGTCGACAGCGCCATGCTCCTCTCCGGCGGTGGGCATACTCTGTTCAATTGCAACGACTGCAAGTATTTCGGTCTGCCGTTATAGCAGATCACCAACCGGTTTCCCAAAATCGACTGCGTGCTGCGCAGTCATTCGAGCGCCTCGCCCATCCCCTATTGCATCGAGGGCCACGAGGCCGCCTTCCCGCATCTTAAGTCGCAGAAGGACTATATCGAGGAGTTCAGCCGTTTCGCCCTCTACGTCGGCGCCCGCTACGCCATCCCGTTTGCCAGCAACCACTGCTTTTTACATAAAGACACCTTTCACTTCAACCACACGGCTGTCCGCCCTGAAGACATCCAGTCTTACTACCAGCGGCTGGCGACCCAGGAGAATCGCCAGAGCGAATGCGTAGTGATGGCGCCGGGCAGCAGTTGGAGCGATGCGGAGGGATTCCAGATCATTCCGTTTGATTACTCGAACCTGGACGCGTATCTCCAGGGCCTCCTGACCCTCCATGAGACCCAGCTCGCACGGCAGTATCAGAAAGAGGCGCAGACCCTCGCCGACTTCGAGTCTTTCCGCACGTATTTTGAAGGCTTCCTGCGCGCTATTCCCTGGCCGATACGGCAATGGCTGAAGTCCCGCATTGTGTTCCGCACCCATGACGCACAAGGCGAGCACAGCTGGCTGGTGGACCTGGCCGCCGGCAAAGTAGAAGTCATGACGAGCGCGAGTGACGATTGCGTGGTGGTGGAAACGCCAGCGCTGGTGCTGAACGACTGCACCAAGATCTGGATGTTTTCGGTCTGGTCGGCTTCTAAGCGCCTGAAAATTACGCTGCCGTCGCCGGCCCACCTGAAGACGGCGAATGCCCTGTTCGCCCTGTTGGACTTCTACGAGCTGGAAACACTGCCACTCGGGAAAAATTTGACCTGGCGCTCGCTCGGCGTCCGGCTGCGTCGCTGGCGTGAGGTGGTGGAAGTGGACCTCATGCTCCTGAAGCACAAGGTACCCAGGCGGCCGTTTATACCGGACGACCTGTACGCTCCGCCTGTCCACGTGAAAACACAATAAAAAACTTCATGGACTCTGTACGGGCAAGAGCTAGCGTCGGACGCAAATTGCTCCCTGGCAGGCTTGATGGGGGTGCCTGGGAAGGCAGGTTGCGGGGCATTCGGTGTCCCTGCCCCATCGCCTGCGCCTACCCACGCACTGGAGCCACCAGCCCCCAGGGGACGGTTTTGGGCTCGTGGGTGTCCGTGCCTGGGGGCGACGGCTCACCGCCATCGTTCGGCGTCCGAAGGTAACCCGCATTCCAGGTAAGGTGTCACACGTTCTACACAACTATGACAGCCCAAGACAGGGAACACACCAAGCAAAGTTGATCAGTCATCATAGGGAGACAAGATGCATATGCACACAGGAGCAGTGGCCACCCTGTTCAGTTATTGGGTAGTAGGCGCTGCTCTCATGTCAACAAGACCTATATAATTTGATATCTAAAATATCATTTCTATTAAAAATATAAAAAATTCACATATACCTTAAATAAAGGCAACACCTATGGGTGGGTCGGTGCTGAGCAGCTCATCTCTCTACTGCCGCAGCTGCTGAAAGACGTTGAAGACCTCAAAGCGGTGAAGACCTCAGTGTTGTCGGCGACGCCGCGAGATCCCTGTAGCCTCCTACCCCCGGCCGGACGTCCTGTGACCTTGCGCCGCAGTGGCGATGGTCTCCCCAGTCGGATTATCGACAACGTCTTGTGGATGGGGCGCTACGCCGAGCGGGCGGAGGGCTTCCTCCGCCTCCTGCGCAGTCTGGTGGTGCGTGCCTTGGATGACTCCGTGCTGACTGGTAGCGCCGCCTTTTCCACGTTACTCCACGCTATGGAGAGCGCCTGGGAGTTGCCTGGGGTGCACGCCGTTGCGGCAGCCAGGCCAGCCTTGGGCAGCAGGGAGGCGCACGTGTTGCAGACCATGTTGTGCGATACCGCCCTGCCCAACAGCGTCTGCGCTTCGCTCAGCGCCTTACACCGCGCCACGGCGCGGGTGCGGGATTACATGACGCTTGAAGGCTAGATGTCCATGTCGTAAGTCCTACGCCAGTGCCCTCCTGGGACCGCCGGGCTCCAGGCCGACTCCAAAAGCCACGCTGGAGCGTGGCGGTCCCAGGGAAAACCCTGGAGAACTGGCAGCGTATGTATGAAACAGACATCTCGCGTATTGTGACGCATCTTAGTGAGTACTTTATGTTCTATAAGACGGGTAGTCCGGTGCCGTTGCATGATGCACTGGCTTTGATCGATCAGAGCGTCATGACGCTGTCCGCCTTCCGTGGCATCGGGGTGGAAAAGATGATTCGCGGCCCGGAATGGCATTGTCTCGATATGGGCTGTCGTCTGGAACGGGCGGCGCGCCTAGCGACTCTGCTACACCATACGCTGGTGCATGGCACTTCCTAGGCAAGCGCCGTGCTGGAAGCCTTGTGGGAGATTGGTGATAGCGCGATGACCTAGCGGTCGCGCTATCTGACGACCCTGCGTTGCCTTGACGAAGCAGCGGCTTGCGTGCATGATGCGGAGCAAGCCAGCAGGCTGCGTCCGCTCAACGGTGGGACATCGCTGCAAGCAGTACAGTATGCCGATGCGATTGTTCCAGCCGCAGTACGTTGCCCTCCTGCGCTGGCCGCGCTACCCCACGGTCCAGATCTGGCCGCTGCCGCGCGTCTGCCTTGGCCCGTGGGGCCCGTACCGCTCTTGCCTGAGGATGCCGACGTGCCCATGGAGAGGCACGCGGCGGTGCCGGCGTGTGTTGATCTGGTGGGTTATGCACAGCTCCTCGACTACACCAATCCAGCACTGTCCCCAGCCTGCACCGCCGAGGATGCCGCCTAGGCGGACGACCTCTTATGCACGGCGGGGTATCGCCGTACGCCTACGGAGTGACAGCAGCATGCCTGAGCTACCCGAAGTAGAAACCATCCGGCGCGGTCTCGCGGAACGCCTCCCCGGTCAGATGATCACCGGGCTACGCGTGCGGCAAGCACAACTGCGCCACCTGGTAGACGTGCCGGCGCTGGAAGCGCACGCCGTGGGGCGCACGATCACCCAGGTGGACCGCCGCGCCAAATACCTGCTGGTGCGTCTCGCACCTGATGGGGTGCTGGTTCTGCATCTGGGCATGACCGGGCGCCTCTGGGTAGGGCCACCGGTGGCCCAGGACGCCGTGCACGATCACCTCATTTTCGCGCTCGGGCCAGACCTGGAGATGCGCTTCCATGACACACGACGTTTTGGCATGTGTTTTCTGACGACGGAGGCAGACTTGCCACAGCATCCCCGCCTGCGTCATCTGGGGCCAGAACCGTTGTCGAGAGCGTTTTCGAGCACCTATCTCCACACCCGCGCCACAGGGCTGCGCAAACCAGTCAAAAATTTTGTCATGGACGCCGCTGTCGTGGTCGGCGTCGGCAACATTTACGCCAGTGAAAGCCTATTTTTGGCCCACCTGCATCCGACACGCGAGGTGGGAAGCCTGCGCCTGGCGGACTGGAAGCGCCTGTGCGCGGTCATCAAGCAAGTCTTACAAGCCGCCATTGACCACCACGGGACGAGTTTTTCCGATTATGTGGACAGCGAAGGTCGGCAGGGTGATTTCCAGAATCAGTTGCTCGTCTACGGTCGCGAGGGGGAACCGTGCCGGCGCGATGGCCACCCCATCCAGCGCCTCGTGCAAGCTGGGCGCAGTAGCTTTTATTGCGCCGAGTGTCAACGGTAGAGGCTCCACGCGGCCGTACGTTGGCCGGGCAAACCCCCGTGGATACGTCAAGGGTGGATGAACTCGTGCGTACTTTCTACCTGGTCACTGCGCGTGGTCTGACGCTGGCGCGGCTGGCGAGCATTCCGCTGTTTCTCGTACTCCTCGTAGACACGCCGCCCACGGGCGCAGCGCTCTGGCGTCTCAGTCTGCTCTTGTTGTATGGTGGCATTACCCTGTCAGACTTCTGCGATGGTCGGCTGGCGCGTAAGGCTGGAGCCCCCAGCCATGCCTGGGGGCAGATGGATGCGCTAGCGGATATTGCCTTCACCACCGTGAGTTTGGCGGCGGCGGCGTGGCTAGGACGGGTCGGCTTCTGGGTACCAGCTGGGGTGGCCATCTTGGGCGGGCGTTTTGTGCTGCGCAACCTGGGGCGTCCGCCAGCGCCGACCGGGCGCTTACGGGAAGATCGGGCTGGGAAAGCTGCCGGGGTAATCTACTATCTCCTGGTAGGAGCCATCACGCTCGATGTGGCAGCGGGGAGCGGCAGGTGGAGCCAGTGGAGCATCGCCCGCGTCGGCGACGTGGTCTTTTTCTACACGCTCTGGCTGCTCCTGCGCCGGAGACCGCCGGCCCCTGGGAGCGCCGGGCTCCAGCCCGGCTCCGAAAGCCACACTGGAGCCCGGCGCTCCCAGGATAACGACGCAACTGAGCTCGGCGAAGGCACTAGCCCGCCACCTGCCGGCAGCGTTCCCACGCCTCCTGGAGCGCCGCACGGCGTGTGTGCCACTCCTGACGCTGCCGTGTCACAAAGGCATCAAGTTGCGCCAGTTCAACCTCTAAGGCCTGGGGCCCTGGACCACCCATCACTTGCTTGGCCGCGAGAATAGTCCGCGGAGCTTGTAGGCGCTGCACCGTGGCGGCATCGACGGTCATATCGAGCCCTTCGTCGCCTAACGCCTGTTGCAAGGCGGCGTGGGTCACGCAATCCGCTGCGCCCTGGTGCAGTGACAGAGCCACGGCGTGCTCTAGCACGCGTTTCAGGCGGCGAAATTCAATGCCAGTGTGCGACACCAATTGTTCCAGCAGCTCCGTTGCTCCGGCAAAACCCGTCCCCGCCATGGCATGCAAACGCACCGTATCGACCCCGACATCGCGCTGTAACCAGGGGTTCTGCTGCAGCGGACGGCAGGAGTGCGCCACAATGCGCGTCATAATGGAGACGGCGGGGAGACTTTCCAGGCAGGTTTCCATGATCACGTACTTGGTCCACTGTTGCTCACGGTTATACCCCGTGAGACTGGCACGGCCGAGGCTAAGCAGCGCGGTAAGACGGCTGGTGACCTCGGTGGCCTTGGCCTTCATCACTTCCAGCGTATCGGGATTGACCTTTTGCGGCATGATGCTGCTGCCCGAGCAGAAACGCGGATGCAGCTTGAGCACCCCAAACTCCTGCGTACTGAACAAGATAAACGTCTGCGCCATGCTCGACAGGTGCGTCAGGAGAATCGCCAGAATCTGCGCCAGATCGGCTTCCGGCTCCCAGCGGCTGGCAATGGGGTCAATGGAGTTCGGTTCCGGGCCATAGCACCCCAGCAGCTCGGCCGTGAGATGCCGGTCAATGGGGAAGGTCGTGCTGAAGCCGGTGACGCAGCCCAACGGGCTGTAGTTAAACGTTTCGTACCAGAACGCCAGACGTTGCAGTACGCGCCGCACGGCTTCGGCATAGGCGGCCAGGTGATGGCCAAAGGTGGAGATGGTGGCATGCTGGTGATGCGTATAGCCGGCCATGACACTATCCAGGTGCTGGCGGGCCACGGTCGTCAGCGCAGGCAGCAGTTCGAGGCAGAGACGTGCCAGGGTGACGACGCGGGCCCGCATCCACAAGCGCATATCCGTCACCACCTGGTCGTTGCGGCTGCGGGCCGTGTGCATGGCCAGGCCAGCCTCAATGCCGAGCTCGTCGGTAAGATATTTTTCGATGTTGGTGTGCACATCTTCGAGGGCTGGACGCACGACAAACTGCCCGGTGTGGGCCCGCTCTTCGATCACGGCCAGGCCACGTAAAATATCCTGCCCTTGCCCTGGGGTGAGGATGGACTGCGCTACGAGCATGCGCGTATGGGCCCGATTCACCCACAAATCAAACGGCACCAGGGCTTGATCTGCGGCTCCCTTGCTGGCCACGTCCCAGCCGGCCATGAAAGCCACCACATCGGGCGTGGGGCTGACCAGGCTGCTGCCGTAGAGCCGCGTGCTGGAGCTGGGTAAGGCTTGACTTTGCACACGATCCAAGGTGTCGTCATCGCAGGCTGGTGTGCCGCACAAGCCGCAGTAGCGTTGTTCAGGAGCGGCGTGCTGCCAGGCCAGCAGCGGGGCAGAGGTAGAATCAAGGCTGCCCCACGTCCCCGCGGGCTGGTGTTCTCCACAGACACGGCAGGTGTCCATAGGGCTAGATCTTGCCCAGGGCTTGCAGGCAGGCACGCAGGCGTTCGCGCGACTCGGGCCGCAGTGGCGTCAGCGGCAGGCGCAGTTTACCAGCGGGCTGGCCCATCAGCTCCATGGCGGTTTTCACGGGCACCGGATTGCTCTCAATGAAGAGCACGTCTACGACATCCAGGGTGCGGAAGTGGATGTCCTGCGCGGCTTTGTAATCGCCACGCGCCATGGCCTGCATCATCTCGTGCAGCTCGACGCCGATAACGTGTGCGACCGCGGCAATGGCGCCGTCGCCACCCAGGCACAGCAGCGGATAGGTCAAGGCGTCTTCACCACTGAGCACGTAAAACTTCTTGCTGAGCGTGCGCGTGATTTTGAGCAGGGCCATACTCTGGTTGATATGAGCCGCCGCGTCTTTTACCCCAACAATGTTGTCGATCTTGGCCAGTTCGACCATGGTCTGGACGTCAATCAAGCGGCCGGTGCGGCCGGGGATGTTGTACAGGATAATCGGCAGCGTCGTGCTGCGGGCTACCGCCTCAAAGTGAGCGATGAGGCCGTGTTGTTCCGGCTTGTTGTAATAGGGCGTGACTTGCAACGAGGCGGCGGCCCCAGCCTGTTCGGCATGTTTGGTCAACTCGATGGCGTGGTGCGTGGAGTTGGAGCCCGTGCCGGCAATGACCGGGACGCGCCCAGCAGTGGCGTTGATGACGATCTCGATGACGCGCTTATGTTCGTCGTGCGTCAGCGTCGGCGATTCGCCGGTGGTGCCGCAGGGTACGAGACCATCGGCCTTTTGCACGTCGATACAATAATCAACCAGGCGGCGCAGGCCGGCTTCGTCAATGCTGTAGTCATCTTTGAAGGGTGTGATGATCGGGATGTGGATTCCAGACCAGTTATGTTGTGCCATGGTGATTTTCCTTGCCACACACGAGTCATCCGCAGTTGGGCGGCGTGCTCAGTTAGGGGATGCTTACGAAAACTTGGGCTTTACCGTGTATGCGACACCGTTTTCTCGGCAGTGGATGCCACGCTTGCGCGGCTTGAATCATGGCTTTGCCTCGCCCATGTGTTAGACTATCGTCATGAGTTATCGCACGATAAAAATAGACTGGCTCCCAAGGTCTGGGAAGTAGTGGAAGACCTTCACGGCTACGCGCCTTGAGGCGGGGCGCCTGTGGGCCTGGCTGGTTGAACGCTACACGGATACACGGCAACAGGGCGGGAAATGGCGCACAAAGGCCGAGCTGCAGAAGGAGGTTACCCGCCAGTTCCCTGGCCTGCACTCGCAGTCGGTGCAACAGACTGTCGCCGATTTCTGCGAAGCGATCACGTCGGCTGAGTCGTTGCGTCGGCATGGAGAAAAGTACAAATATCCCTACAAAAAACCGCGCTTTCGGCAAGTCATCTTCACGAACCAGGGAGCGAAGCTCCGCAACGGCACGCTGCTGCTGCCTTGTGGTACAGCCGGAAGACTGGCGGTGCGCCTGCCGAAAGGCGTGGCCATTCCAGGGCGGTTGATGGAAGTGAGGCTTGACTACGGCTGCGTCGAGATCGTCTGTGAAATCGCCGATGACGCACGTGCTGGCGGTCCCATCATTGGCGTCGACTTGGGGGTCAACACGGTCATTGCGGCCACGGATGGCGCAAAGGCCCTCTTGCTGAGTGGGCGTGCGATCAAAGCCACTCTCCAGCTTCGGAACAAACGCCTGGCCGAGATCACGGCAAAGCAAGCGCACCAAACACCGGGCTCGCGTCGGCAGAGACGGCTGCAGCGCCGGAAATACCGGATGCTGCGTCACGCGGGGAATACTCTCCGTGATCTGTGCCACAAAGCAACACGCAAGATTGCGCAAGCCTTTCCCAACGCCAAAGCGTATGTCGGAGAGCCGTTCAACGATGCGGCGCAGACGATGCGCAGGAAGCAGGCACAGACAGTGGCATCTGCCTGTAATCGTAAGATCATTGCCATGCTCAACTACAAGCTCGCAGCCTGTATTGAGGTGGATGAGCATCACACGTCCCAGACGTGTCCCGTCTGTGGCGCACGGTCGAAGCACCAGCGCACCTATCGCTGTCAATGCGGATTCGTTGCCCCGCGTGATGTCGTGGGGAGTACGAATATCCGCACCATCGGCTTGGAGGGTGCTATGCGACCAGGTTGTGGCGTACCCAACGCTATCCAATGGAAACATCCTTCGAAGTATCCCGGCTCTCCGCCGGGTAGTCATGCGGACACCATGCACGTCGCTCGTGAGTAATCACGAGAAGCCGCTGCCACTTCAGTGGCAGCGGAGTGTCACACTGGCACCGCGTCGGACTGCCGGTCAAACACCTGCCGGAGTTTGTACATCGTCGTACGTTCCGCCGGTACCCGGTCAATAGCGCGGATGAGCTCGCGGAATTCGGCGGGAGGCATATACTGACCGGCGGTGGCGCCAGCCAGGCGGGAGATATTTTCGTCAATCAGCGTACCGCTGTAGTCATTCGCCCCGGCCTGCAAGGTGCGTTGCGACATCTCACGCCCTAATTTGACCCACGACACCTGCACATTGTCGATCCAGCCGCGCAGCATCAGGCGCGATAAGGCGTGGAATTTCAGCGTTTCTTCATCCGTCGGCCCAGGCCGTGCTACCCCAAGCTGATACAGCCCGGTATTTTGATGCACGAACGACAGCGGCACAAATTCGGTAAAGCCGCCGGTGTCCTTCTGGATGTCGCGGAGCAAAATCATGTGATCCACCCAGTGCTCCGGCGTCTCAACGTGGCCGTACATCATCGTCGAGGTCGATGGGATGCCGAGCTTGTGGGCGGTTTTGACCACGTTGACCCACTGGCTGACCGTCACTTTTTTCCGCGATAACAGATGCCGCACATCATCGTCGAGTACTTCCGCCGCCGTGCCGGGCAGGGTGTCAAGGCCGTTGTCCTTGAGCATCTGTAAGTAATCCTGCACGCTCATGCCGGTCAGCTCGGTGCCATAGGTAATTTCCATCGGCGAGAAGGCGTGCGCATGCATGTCAGGCACAGCGGTTTTGATGGTGCGCAGGATGTCGCGATAATAGAAGGGGTCCAGGCCACGCGGCAAGCCGCCCTGCACGCAGACTTCCGTGGCACCCATCTCGCGGGCTTCGACGACGCGCTGGGCGATTTCCTCGAACGATAGATTATAGGCATCGGCAGCGCGGTGCGAGGTGCTGAAGGAGCAAAAGGCACAGCCGATGAAACAGACGTTGGTGAAGTTGATGTTGCGGTTGACCACATAGGTGATGATGTCGCCAACGACTTCGCGGCGCACATGATCGCCGACAGCCACCAGCGCCTCGGCGTCGTGGCCGGTGGTTTTAGCCAGGATGATGCCCGCAGCGCGATCCAACTCAGCCCCGGCCATGGCCCGTTCTAACACCTGGGCGACGGCGAGTGAGGTCTGCGGCAGCAGCCGTGCCACACGCTCTTGCGATTCCTGCGTATTTGCGGCAATTTTCATGAATCATTACTCCTTTTCATTCTCAAGAGGATAGCCGTCCTCATCCACCAGCGCCCGCAGGCGGGGTTCCAAGGCTGCAGCCATGAAGCCCGACTTCTGCACAATATACTCGGGATAGACGGTGAGACGCTGGCGCAAGCGCAGCCCCATCTCCGCCGACACCTGCGCCAGGGTGCGGAGTTGCGGCCATGGGGCTTCGGGGTTAATAAAATCAATGGTGAGCGGCGATACCCCGCCCCAGTCGTCGATGCCACCGGTGAGCAGCAGTTGATACTGCTCGGGGGTGAGATTGGGCGGCGCCTGGATGTGCATAGCCCCGCCGAGGATCAGCCGCGCCACGGCGATGGTGCGCAGGAAATCCAGCAGACTCGGCTCAGGGTGGTCCTGCATGGGGATGTGGGGTTTGGCGCGAAAATTTTGGATGATCACCTCTTGAATGTGCCCGTAGCGCTCGTGCAGGTCGCGGATGGCGAGGAGCGCATCAACGCGTTCCTCGAACGTTTCGCCGATGCCAATCAAAATGCCGGTGGTAAACGGGATACGCAATTTGCCAGCGTTGGCGATCATGCGCAAGCGCACAGCGGGATCTTTATCGGGGGCGTTGTCGTGCGCCATACCCTTCCCCAGTAGGCGGGTGCTGGTGCTTTCGAGCATGATGCCCATGCTGGGGCTGACCTCGCGCAGGCGTTCCAGGTCTTTGGGCCCCATCACGCCGGGATTGGCATGCGGCAGCAGCGGCGTGTGGTCGAGCACCAGTTGGCACATCTGCACCAGATAATCCAGGGTGCGGCGATGGCCGTACTGCTGCAAATCCTGGCGCATGCTGGGAAACAGGGCTTCGGGCTTGTCGCCAAGGCTAAAGAGCGCTTCTTTGCAACCCAGCCTGGCCCCGGCGGTGACCACGGCTAAGACTTCGTCGGGCGTCATGGTCTTGGCGCCTGGGTCGCCTGGGTCTTTGCGAAAGGTGCAATAGCCACAATAATCCCGGCACAAGTTGGTGAGCGGCACGAAGACTTTGCGGGAATAGGTCACGATGTCGCCATGATGCCGCGCCCGCAGGGCATCGGCCACTTGCAGCAACGCCAGGAGTTCCGCGCTGGTGGTGTGCTCAAAGGCGTACGCCTCCGGCGCCGACAAACACTCCCCGGCGTAGGCATGCTCCAGTGTCCTGGCCATGGTGGACCTGCAAGCGGTATCGACCAGTGTCATAGGCCGCGCTCGACGTTGGCATCGCTGCAACGCATAGGCAAATGTCCTCATCCGGTCTCGCGGGTGTGCCCAGGTTCGTAGGGTGAAAAGTGTGAGAGTGGTACCATACCCCTCGTTGGCTTGTCAATCGCATTCCGCGACTGGCGCATGACGGCTACCTTGTGCCAGCGGTTGCCTTGCCTAGGGGCCTCTGGCACAATGGGCTGTCGCGCCTGTGAGACCCCCTGGAGAGGATTCGTGTATGGACATCTTCCAGTTAACGATGCCAGCCTTGAGTGGTGAGGAGATCGCCTTCCAGCACTACCAAGGTCAGGTACTCTTGATTGTCAACGTCGCCAGCGCCTGTGGCTACACGCCGCAATACCGTGGCCTGCAGGCACTGTATAACCGGTATGCGGCCCAAGGCTTTGCGGTCTTGGGCTTCCCCTGCAACCAATTTGGCGGACAGGAGCCTGGCACGGCAGCGCACATCGCCACTTTTTGCGAGCAACGCTATGGGGTGACCTTCCCCCTGTTCGCCAAGGTGGAGGTCAACGGTGCGCGTCAGTGCGCCCTGTATGCCCAGTTGACGTCCAAGAACACCAACCCCACGTGGGCGGGTCCCATTGCGTGGAATTTTGAAAAGTTTGTGCTCGGGCGTACTGGGCACGTAGTCGCACGCTTCTCCTCTGATGTGGAGCCTGAGTCACGTGCCGTTACCCAGGCTATCGCACGGGAGCTAGCGCACCCGTTACCCCTCGGAGGCTTGGGTGAGGCGTAACACCTGCTCATGTAAGCGTCCATTCGTCGCCAGCACGCCCTGGTAGAGCGGATTGGGCTGATTAAATTTGAGAGGGGCTCCCTGCAGATCGGTCACCCGTCCCCCCGCCTCCGCCACCAGCAGCGTCCCAGCGCAGAGGTCCCACTCGCTTTTCGGTACCAGGCTAAACGTCACATCACAGGCCCCTTGGGCGACTTGTGCCAGCTTATAGGCCACGCTTCCCATCGGGCGTATCGTTAAAATGTCGCGGAAACGCTCCCATTCACCGCGTCCCGTTTCACTGCGACTGGCGAGTACGACGGCGCCGGGTAGATGGGGGGTCGACGTCACGTGGATGGGCCGGTCGTTACAAAACGCTCCCTCACCCCGACAGGCGAAGAACATCTCGCGGCGCACCGGATTATAGGTCACGGCCACGGCCACTTGGCGCTTGACGACCAGGGCGATGGCAATGACAAACTCATCAATACCTTGGATAAACTCTTTGGTGCCATCAAGCGGGTCCACAATCCAGAGATGATCCTGCCGCAGGCGCGCGGCATTGTCCGGCGATTCCTCCGACAGCCACCCGGCATCCGGGATCGCCGCCATAAGCGTCTCGTGCAAGACGCGGTTTGCCGCCAGATCGGCCTCAGTCACGGGATTATCCACCCCTTTACTCTGCACCACATAGCGGGATTTATAGTACGATAAGACGACCTCGCCAGCCTGGTGGGCCGCTGCTTTGGCAGCGCTTAAGGCTTGCTGGAGCATGATGATCTCCGTCTTGCGTGCTGTCAGGACGCGCTTGCCTGACAGGCGTAGGAAAATGTGCTAGTGTCATGGCCATCGCAGGTACGCTCGCTTCCACGCTACGATAGCTGCCGTATCTTATACTGCCACATTCCCAGAACGAAAGGAATCGCTATGACGCAAGCCCTGACCAAGCCAGCGGAATTTTTTGACGACAAATATGGCATGGACACTACCAGTCTGCAACGCGTCCTCGGCCAGACGTTGGCGAAGCAGGTCGATTATGCGGACTTGTACTTCCAGTATGAAGTGAGCGATGCGGTCTCTCTGGAAGAAGGCCTCGTCAAACAGGCCTCCAAGCACGTCAACCAGGGCGTGGGCGTGCGCGCTGTGGCGGGAGAAAAAACCGGCTACGCCTTTTCCGATGATATCACCGTGCCGACGCTCGAAAGCGCGGCACGCACGGCACGACAGATTGCCAGCAGTGCGCCGGAGACGGCCAGCGTGGCCATTCGTGGCCTGCACACCCCACTAACCAATCTCTATCCTGTGCAGACCTCCGGGCCTGACATTCCCGTGGCCCACAAGCTCGATCTGCTGCAAAAAATCGACACCTTCTGTCGCGCCTATGATCCGCGCATTACCAAGGTGCAAACGTCGTTCACCAGCTCGCACAAGCTGGTGCTGGTGGTGACTTCGGAAGGCCTGGTGATCGGTGATGTGCAGCCCCTCATGCGCCTCAACGTGTCGTGCATCGCCGAAGACGGCAGCAATCGTCAGAGTGGCAGTGCCGGCGGCGGCGGGCGCATGGAGTATGAGTTTTTCCTGGAAAACGACCAGTATCTGGAGTACGCCCGTGAAGCGGCCCGACGCGCCATCCTCAATCTGGACGCCGTGGAGGCGCCTGCCGGCACCATGGACGTGGTGCTGGGCGCGGGCTGGCCGGGCATTTTGTTGCATGAAGCCATTGGCCACGGGCTGGAAGGCGATTTCAATCGCAAAGGCACCTCGGCCTTCAGCGGTCGTATTGGCCAGAAAATAGCCTCGGAGCTGTGCACCGTGATTGACGACGGGACCATTCCCGGTCGGCGCGGCTCGCTCAACATTGACGATGAGGGCACGCCCACCGGCCGCACGGTGCTGGTCGAAAACGGCATCTTACGCGGCTATCTGCAAGACCGCCTCAATGCGCGCTTGATGGGTGTGGCGCCAACGGGCAATGGCCGCCGCGAGAGTTATGCCCACATGCCCATGCCACGTATGACCAACACCTTTATGCTCAGCGGCCCCTCCGACCCGGAAGAAGTGATCGCTTCAGTGGAATCTGGTCTGTATGCCGTGGCGTTTGGTGGCGGCCAAGTCGACATCACCAATGGCAAGTTCGTGTTCTCGGCCAGTGAAGCGTATCTCATCGAGCACGGCAAGCTGACGCAGCCGGTCAAAGGCGCCAGCCTGATCGGCAATGGTCCGGATGTGTTGACGCGCATTAGCATGGTGGGCAACGACATGGCCCTCGATACCGGGGTCGGCACGTGCGGCAAGAACGGGCAGTCGGTGCCGGTGGGCGTCGGCTTGCCGACCATTCGCATCAACGGCCTGACGGTGGGCGGCACGCGCTCATAACCGCCGACGGGAGGAGGGAAGATGGCACTCGATCCGCAACTCGTACAGGATCTGCTGCGCACGGCCCGCCAGCGCGGCGCCAGCGCGGGTGATGCGCTGCTGGTGGACAACGAATCGTTTGAGGTGCAGGTGCGCCTGGGCGAGGTCGATACGGTGCAGCAGTCGCACCAGAAGCGCCTGGGCTTACGGCTGTTCTTTGGCCAGCGCTCGGCCACGACCTCGACCTCGGACCTGTCGGAAGCCTCACTGCGCCAACTGCTCGACGATACCTGCGCCCTGGCGCAAGCCATGGCGGAAGACCCACAGGCTGGCCTGCCGTCGCCAGAAGAGACCACGGCGCATCTGCCCCAGCTTGAGCTGTGGGACGAAGCCATTGCGCGCTTCCCGGTGGAAGAGCGCACCGCCATGGCACGCCAGGCCGAACGCGCCGCCCTGGACTACGATAGCCGCATCACCAATTCGGACGGTGGCGAATATAGCAGCTCGCAGTCGCACGTGTTGTATACCAACAGCCATGGTTTTGTCGGCCAGTATCAGGCGGGCACCGTCGGCCTGTCGGTAGCGCCGATTGCCTCCGGGGCTGGTGGCTTGCAGAAGGACTACTGGTATGCTGCCGGACGTAAACTGAGCCAGGTGCAGATGCCGGTGGCCATTGGCCAGGAAGCGGCGCGCCGGACCCTGCGACGTCTTGGGGCGCGCAAGGTGCCAACGCAGAAGGTGCCAGTGGTGTTCGATCCCTCCACCGCCGCCAGCCTGTTGGGCCATGTGTGCTCTGCCGTCTCGGGCTCGGCGCTGTACCGTGGGGCCTCGTTCCTGCTCAACAGCTTGGACACCCGCGTCGCCCCGGACACCGTGACGATCTACGATGACGGCACCTTGCCCGGCGCCCTGGGCTCCAAGCCGTTTGATGGCGAAGGCCTTGCCACGCGTCGCACTACCGTGGTGGAACACGGTATGCTGCGTAGCTACCTGCTCGATACCTACACAGCCCGCAAGCTCGGCCTGCGCTCAACCGGCAACGCCGCGCGCGGCGCTGGCGATCCGCCCAGTGTGAGCCCGACCAATTTTTATCTGGCCCCTGGCACGGCCACGCCGGAGGAGATCATTGCCTCGGTGCCGTGCGGGCTCTATGTCACGTCGCTGATTGGCTTTGGTGTTAATCAGGTCACGGGCGATTACTCGCGTGGCGCCTCGGGTTTGTGGATCGAGAACGGCGAGCTGGCCTATCCGGTGGAGGAAATCACCATTGCCGGTAATCTGCGCCAGATGCTGGCCAACATCGTGATGATCGGCAACGACCTCGACATGCGCCGCCGTATCACGGCGCCGACGCTGAAAATCGATGAGATGACGGTGGCGGGCGCGTGAGCCTGCATGGATGTTGTCATGCTGCACGTGCCACGTCCATCGTCCTGTCTTCCTCACCTCTCGGCTCAGGCGGCCTCTTCTACCCTCATGTCGTGTCAACGCAGCCCCGTTACAGCACCTGCACACGATCCCCCACGCGCAGCGGGCCGCCTTGCAGCACCTTCCCCCACACCCCGCCGCGCAGATTCGGCGTCAGCCCCTGCCGCAGACCTGCCTGGAGTTCGTCCATGCGCGCACAGGGCGTCGTTTCCCCGCCAATGGCAAAGCGACAGGCGCCAATCTGCAAGCGCTGGCCGACCGTGGCGGGTAAATCAATGCCCTCAATCAGCACATTGGCCCGCCGGGTAGACCACGGCAGGTCCAGGCCGAGCTCGGCGAGCACTTCCTGCCACTGGCCAATATCAAGGAACGACACCTGCCGCAGGCCCGTGCCCCGGTAATCCTGGACAATGCCCTGAGGTATGGTGACCTCGACTTCTTGCTGTTCCTGCATCGGCGCCCGGCTGGCGCCTCGTACGGCAATGGCTTTGATGATACCGACAGTACTCATGGGCTCTCACCTCTGTAGTAGCAGACAGTGCTGATGTGCAGACCGCGTTGGTCGGGTCAATGATTGTGGCATAGATGCGCGGAGTATAGGAAATTTCAACGCTCTTGTCGCAAATTTTTCTCTGAGCAAACCGCTGGCTTGACCCCCTGGCTTGAGCCAGGGGGTCAAGCCAGCGTGCCACTGCTGTGGCACAGGTTTTTCACTTGTCCAAGCATAATCGTCAGTACCCGCGCCGTGTTCCATGCTACACTCCCGGCGTATTGTGCTCTTGCCAATAGCGTTTCGCCTGGTTGTCCCCTGCAAGATGGGACGTCAAAGCGATACGACAAATCACGATAGAACGCGTGGCGCTGGTGGCTAGGCCTACCATTGCCGTACAGGCGGTAGGAAGAACCGTCAGGATCCATTCTGCGTTCCACCGTCAGCTGACCCGCATGGTGCCCTCTTGGCCCTGGCGAGGGAAGGACGAGGTAAGAGACGGTCGAGTGCCACGGGTGGGGTGGCAACACGCGCACCGTCTCGGGGCCGGAATGGCCCACGAGAGACGCCGCGAGGCGTCGTCCGGAATCCCCTGGCTTGAGCCATGGGGAGGTTCAATCACTCCCCTGCGACCAGCCTTTCCTAGTCGCCCTGCATTACCTATACTGTGCGTGAGCAAGCGGTTGAGCCGCTGGGAACGCGGCCTCCCTGCGACGCGAGAGCCACCCGGGACAGGGCAGTTGACACACTGAGGTGTACACGATGAGCGAGGTCCAGCAAGGGGACATTCTTTGGGAGCCCACGGCTGAGCTGCAGGAGCGATCCACGCTGGCGCGCTACCTGCGCTGGCTCACCGACAAGCGTGGACTCCAGTTTCAGGATTATCAGGAGCTGTGGGCGTGGTCCACCACTGAGATCGAGACGTTCTGGGAATCCGTCTGGCAGTTCTTCGACGTGCAGGCCTCCCGCTCGCCAACCGCCGTGCTGGCCCAGCGCACCATGCCCGGCGCGGTCTGGTTCCCCGGTGCGGAGCTGAACTACGCCGAGCACATCTTCCGCCACCGCAGCGATGCGCGCCCCGCCCTGGTGCACGAATCGGAGCTGCGGCCCCTAGACGCCATGTCCTGGCGCGACCTGGAGCGACAGGTGGCCTCAGTCGCGGCCGGCCTACGCGGCATGGGCGTCACGCGCGGTGATCGCGTGGTGGCGTACATGCCCAACATCCCCGAGACGATCGTCGCCTTCCTGGCCAGCGCCAGTCTGGGCGCCACGTGGTCCTCCTGCTCACCGGACTTCGGCGATCACTCGGTAGTCGATCGCTTTCGCCAGATCGAGCCAACCGTCCTGTTCGCCACCGATGGCTATCGCTACGGCGGCAAGGACTTCGATCGCCGGGCCAGCGTCGCGGCCCTCCTCGCCGCCCTTCCCACGGTACAGCAGGTGATTACCGTGCCCTACTTGCACCCCAACTGGTCTGGGTCCGACTTGCTGAACGCCACGCCCTGGGCGGACATGCTGACCCACTTAGAGGCCCCGCTCCAGTTCGAGCAGGTACCATTCGATCATCCACTGTGGGTGCTGTACTCCTCTGGCACCACCGGCAAGCCGAAGGCGTTCGTGCACGGGCACGGCGGCATCCTGCTGGAGAGCCTGAAGATGCACGCCTTCCATCTGGATCTCCAACCGGAGGACCGTTTTTTCTGGTTCACCTCCACCGGCTGGGTGATGTGGAACATCCTGCTCAGTGGGCTCCTGCACGGCTCCACCATCGCGCTGTTCGATGGCAATCCCGGCTATCCCGATCTGCGGCGTGTGTGGCGCTTCGCCCAGGACGCCGAGCTCACGGTGTTTGGCACCAGTGCGGCGTTTCTTACCGCCTGTGCAAAAGCCCAACTCACGCCGAGCCAGGAGTGCGACCTCAGTCGCATCCGCCACGTGGGCTCCACCGGCTCGCCGCTTCCCGTCGAAGGTTTTGCCTGGGTCTATGCACACGTCAATCCCAACGTCTGGCTGGGCTCCATCAGCGGCGGCACGGATATCGTCTGCGGCTTCGTGGGTGGCAGCCCGCTGTTGCCGGTCCGCGCCGGCGAGCTGCAGGCCCGTTGCCTGGGCGTGAAGGTCCAAGCCTTCGATGCCCACGGCCACCCGGTAATCGGCGAGATGGGCGAACTGGTGGTGACCGAGCCGATGCCCTCCATGCCGTTGCGCTTCTGGGGCGACCCGGGCGACCAGCGCTACCGCGAGAGCTACTTCGACCTTTTTCCCGGCGTCTGGCGTCACGGCGATTGGATCGAGATCACTGCGCGGGGCACCGCGATCATTTACGGTCGGTCCGATGCCACGCTCAATCGCCTCGGTGTGCGCATGGGCTCTAGCGAGATCTACAGCGCGGTCGAGGCCGTCCCGCACATCCTCGATAGCCTGATCATCGGCCTCGAACTGCCCCACGGCGGCTACTTCATGCCGCTCTTTGTGACCCTGGGCGCGCACCAGCAGCTCGACGACGCTCTGAAAGCCACCATAAAGGCCCAGATTCGCACCGCCCTCTCGCCGCGCTACGTGCCGGACGAGATCTACGCCGTCCCGGACATCCCCCGCACACTCAGCAACAAGAAGATGGAAGTCCCCGTCAAGAAACTGTTCATGGGGCTGCCCTTGGAGCAGGTTGCTGACCTCGACGCCGTACAGAACCCCGCGGCGCTGGAGCATTTAGCGCGACTGGCTGCGGCGCTCGATCTGTATAGGCTTGGGCGCACAAGCCGCGGGTAAATCAAGGCGTGCAACATGACACAGCCCCAGGGTGAGATAGACCACGCCAGCCTTAGTACTCCTTGGACGTTGTGTACGTATGCAGGGGCCAGCAGGGACGATTAACGGAGGTCTTGCCCCATGCAGAGATACTCCGCTGTGAGGGTGAAACCCAGGCGGGTCAACGCCGGGCCGATGGCATCTCCCTCAGGCACTTTTGCGAGGGTCGCCTGCGTGCACCCTGCCGCCTGCATGCGGCCCAATAAGGCCGGCAGCACGTGCATGGCCTCCGCCTGTGGCGCCAGGGCTAGATCGAGGATGGTGCTGTCCCAGTGGATGAGATACCCCTGCACCGTCCCCTGCGCGGTATAGGCATAGCCCTGCGGCAGGGCGCCATAGCCCGCGAGTGCAGCGGCATCGCGTTCCCAGCACGCTGGCGTAGGATGCCAGTGCGTGTAGTCCGCTAGCAGGTCGGGCGGCGCGACGGTTGTCACATGCTCGGAGACACCAGGGCACACCGGGAAAGTCCCCTGGTAGCTTCGATAGCGCCCACGGACGGTGAAAGCAACCGACTCGAACAAGCGTAGGGCCGATGTGTTCGTAGTCGGCACATCGACTGTGACCTGCGGGGCGCGTTGAATGGCGATTTTGCGCACAAGGGCTTCGAGGAGTTGCGCCGCAATTCCTTGGCGTTGGTAGGCCACTTGACAGCCAATGGCCTGAATCCACACCCCGGTGTCGCGTCGCGTGCTCACCACCACGCCGACGGGCTGCTGGCGCTCCAGGGCCACCATGCAATTGCCTGGGCGCACGGCGAAGA
The DNA here is from genome assembly GCA_005777235.1 of Pseudomonadota bacterium. Lineage (GTDB taxonomy): Bacteria > Tectomicrobia > Entotheonellia > Entotheonellales > Entotheonellaceae > SXND01. The sequence continues at coordinate 957 of SXND01000068.1, read as the reverse complement.
CGGTCATCTGGTCCTTCAACCGTTCTGTGGTCATGGCCGGTGCGTCGGGGTAGTGTATCTGGTAGCAATCGTTGATTGCCCGGACCAGTAAGAGGAGATCATCCGGGCGGCAAAAGCGGTATGAGGGCATGGATAGGCGTTCCTCTCTTGCTCCAGGACTCTGCACGTACTGCTGTGAACGTACCTGGTCCACGGGGTTTCGTCAACCTCCACCTCCATTGCCCTGGGCAACAACTGAGTTTCAACCCCTTTTTCAATCCCTTACAGGGAATCTGCCGGTGTGGGGCCATATTGTCCTAGCCTGCACCCTACACCTAAGTCAATGTTTCAATCCCTTACAGGGAATCTGCCGGTGTGAGGCCGCGTGGTCCCCACGGCGGACCTCTGGCTTCCCCACGTTTCAATCCCTTACAGGGAATCTGCCGGTGTGAGGCTCTGTTGCTCTTGATCATGCCTATGGCTGGAATCGTGTTTCAATCCCTTAGCTCGACTTTGTCCATTTGTCACAATTTGAGTCAAAATTGCTCGGCAAGGACATCCCAGGTTCTCTGCAACTGCAAGGAGGGGCATGCTCTCCTTGCCGATCGCCTTTCCCAGGGCCATTGGGGTCTTCGCACCGGTCTTTGCTCGTCCTGTTTGGCAGCAGGGGCAAGTCCTCAGGACCGGTGCCGTCCTTGCGCCAGGGAAGCGGACGGTGACGGCGATGCTCCGGAGGATGGGCCGCAGGGCGGCACCCGACTTTCAGACGGAGCATCGTGTCCTGCATCGCGCCATCTGGGCGCCTCGCAAAGCCAGTCGGTGGCTCCTCAGGCTCCGCGTGGCCGTGTGCCTCCCGCAGGGGGGCGTCGTCTTGGGCCTCGAGGACACCATCGAACGCCGACGCGGCGCTCCGCTGCAAGCCCAAGGCCTCGCCCGCGATCCCGTGCGGTCCTCGCACGCGCCTGTGGTCCACGCCCG
>SXND01000067.1 GCA_005777235.1 Pseudomonadota bacterium | reverse complement strand
GACGATTCGGGAACGCCAGGCGCAGCAGCACATCGTCACAGTGATCGAACTCGTCAGCCCCACCAACAAATACGCCGGGCCGGGCCGGGTGTCCTACGTGGCCAAGCAGACCGAGGTGCGGCACAGTACGGCGCATCTGGTCGAGATCGATCTCCTGCGCAGTGGCCCGCATGTGCTGGCGGTTCCGGAAGCGCTGGCGCGCCAGCACGGCCCGTACGACTACCTGGTGTGCGTCAATCGGGCCATCGATTGGCGCGGCAGTTTCCAACTCTACCCGCGCCGCCTGCGCGACCGCCTGCCACGCCTCCGCCTGCCGCTGGCGGCGCCTGCTCCTGATATGGTGCTCGATCTGCAGGCCGTGCTGGCGCGGACGTATGAGGCCAGCGCTTATGCCTACCGCCTGGATTACGCCGCTCCGTGTGTGCCGCCGCTGTCGGCCGAGGACCAGAGCTGGGCCGATACGTTGATCCGGAGCGCTGTTACGACGTCACAAGGCAGCGCTGGCTAGGCCGCTGACCCGCGCTCTACTTCGGCAAGGTGGCGCGCCCTGCCGGCCCGAGCACGGTCTGGACGGCAGCCACGTTCTCAGCCCGTGCGATGGCCACGAGCAGCCGAGTCAGGCTCTCCTCATCCGTGGTTTGCGCCAGTTGGCGTTCGACCTGTTGATACACCGAGGCGGGCGGATCCAGACGCGCCACCAGGACGTCAAGAATGCTACGGCGGCGAGCGGCCAGGAGCCCAACCGTCTGCCCTTCTTGCAGCCCGGCCTCGTGGCCTTCCTGGCGCCCTTCCTGCCGCCCTTCCCGTTGACCCTCCTCGCGTAGACGGCGCAGAAAGGGCGTATCCAGCAATAACTCATCGCGCTCAAGCAGATTTTCCACCATGGTGATCATCTCCTCATCGGTAAGCAAAGCCGTGAGCGCCGTCAGCAGCCAGCGCCGCTGCTCGACGTCGGGCACCTGGTGCAGGCGCTGCACCACCTCGGGCAGCACTGTGGCGGGTTCATGTATCTGGGTCTGGCCCACCAGGGCCAGGAGTGCTGGGCGATCCAGGCGCAACAACTCTTCGGCGGGCATCTCCCACAACCGGATCGGGTGATAGCGCCAGGTCAGGGCTGGCGTGCCATCGACGCCCTCGACTTGGTGGCTGCCGCTGTCCCGGGCCCCCGCGCCGCGCCCAACGTAGAGTACCACACTCCACAGCGGCAGCCGATACGTCCGCACCAGGCGAGGCATATACGTCAGCATGCGCCAGGGCATGGGCTCGCGACTGCGTGGACCTTGGAATTCAATGTGCAGCAGGATGTCGCGGCCATCACGCAGGGTGCGCGAAAGACCAGATCCACTGCCAGGTTCTCGCCGGGTAGTTCGACGTTGAGGGGCTGCGCATCCTGCACTTCTTCCTGCAACAACCAGGCGGCAAAGTCGAGGATGCAGGTGCTGACCAGCAATTTTAAGGGGCTGTCGGTCTCTGCCATACGGGGGCTCCTTCGGCACGTGTGGACCGGGGTGGCACAGCCAACGTTGTCTCTATAACCCGAAGATACCATAAGGCTGCCCAGGTCAATACATCGAGCCGGCACTCAAGGCGGGGCGTGGTGGCCCGCTAGCAGCCTTAGAGGCTGCATGGTATGCTCCGGGCCTGTATCTCGTACCAACAGCGAGGGAGGAGTGAGTCATGGCCAGCACTGCACACGCCCCCACAATTCGAGCCCTCCCCTCTGTAGAGGCGGGAGATCATCTCGATCAAGTCACCTTCCATGCCCGTTATGCCGCCATGCCGGCCTCGTTTCGTGCTGAACTTATTGGAGGAATGGTCATTGTGCCATCACCACTGTCGCGGGGACACGGCTTGCACCATATGCTCATAAATGGGTGGCTCTGTCAGTATTGGCTTGCCACACCAGGGACTCTGGCCTGGGACAACGTCACGACCATTTTGAGTGAGGAGGACGAGGTACAACCCGATGCCGGCCTGATAATCGAGCCAGCCTGTGGCGGTCAGACTGGCGTGACTGAGGATGACTACACCATAGGTGCACCGGAGCTTATCGTCGAAATTGCCTCCAGCAGTGCCTCGATGGATCTGCATGCCAAACGTCGCGTCTATGAGCAGGCGGGGGTGCAGGAATACGTCGTCGTCGTGCTGCGCCAGCGCGCCATCCGCTGGTTTGTGCGCCAGGAGGGCGTCTATGAAGCTATGGCGGCGGAGGCGGACGGCGTCTACAAGTCGCGGCTCTTTCCCGGCCTCTGGCTGCACGCCGAATCCCTACTGCACCTCGACGGTGGGCAGCTCATGGCAGTGCTGCAACAGGGGCTGGCGACACCGGAGCACGCCGCCTTGGTGCAGGAGTTGCAGGCGAGGCGGACAAGCGCATAACTGCCTCACCCCGCCTCGCCTGGCCCTCGGCGCCACGCTGACGGCCTGTGCCGAGACCCTTACCCGCCTCGTGCCCCAAGCGCGCTGTGCTGCTCGTGGCAGCCCGCTGGGAGCGCCGCGCCCCAGCCCCGCTCCGGGCAGCCACGCTGGAGCGGGGGGCTCCCAGGTCACACGAGCGCGTGTGCCGACGCTGGCAGACGCCGCGTCAGCGCCGGTCAACGCCGTACCGCTGGCGTGGTCGTGGCACGTTACCCTGCCCCTGGCACCCCGCCCACGGCTTCCAACAGCAGCCGCAGCTCCACCGCATCGTCGTACCTCAGCGCCGCATCGTCAGCCAGCGCCGGGTCGCGCTCGCCGTGTAGGATGGCTTGGAGTTTAAGCAGCAGGGCCTGGAGCCAGGCTGGCGTGTCCGGGTCTGTCGAGAGCCGGGTAAGCTCCTGGAGGACGGCGGCGGTCTCCCCCTGGCCTATGGCATTGGCGATGGTGGCGTACAGGCGTGCCCAAGGCGCGTGGCTCTCGCCACCGTCGCGGCGATACACCAGGTAGCACTGCGCGGCGCGCTGCCAGGCCTCCGTGGCCGCCTGGGGGTGGCCGGTGGTCTGTTCAATGTGGCGAAGGATATCCCAGGAGACCCAGAGTTGTGCGGCGTGGCCGAAGGGATCTCTGCCTGATATGGAGTGCTGCACCTCTCGGCGGGCGTCGTCATAGCGTGCGAGTTGCAGCAGGGTATGGGCAAGGTTATTACGGGTTATAGCTTCGTGGTTTATATCGCCCAATGTGGCATATAGATCCGCCGCCCGGCTGGTGCAAGTGGCCGCGTCTTCCAGGCGTCCCATGGCATCATACAGCGTTCCCAGTTCGAGCAGGGTCAGAGCTTCCTCATGGCAACACTTCTGTTGCACCTCAAAGGCCAGGGCTTGCTTATAGAAGTATTCAGCCTTATCAAGCTGTTGAGCCTCTCTGTAAGCCATGCCGATTTGATGCCAAGTGCCTGCCACAGAGCCCGGATCACTCAGGGTGGTAAAGATGGTGAGGGCACACTCGTAAGCGGCCAGAGCCTCGTCATAGCGCTGTTGCAACAAGCGGACGTTTCCAATCTGGCCTTTGCTAATTGCGACGTCCCGCTGGTTAGCACGCGCCTCAGCATACTGTATGGCTTCCTCATACGTCGCGCCAGCCTCATCTAGCCGTCCTAACTTTATCAGGCAAGTCCCACGGTCCGCTATGGCCACTGCGACCATGCGGATGGCAGCGACATTACCTATCTCAGCCAGGACTTTGAACCGCTGCTGTGCCTCGGCCAGCAGGGGCAGGGCGTCTGCCGCAGCGCCTCGCATGTGGCCAGCAGCACCAGGGCACGCGGATGGCAGTTGACCGCCTCCACTAAGTCGGTAATCTCCTGCGGCGTGCGCCCGGCATCACTGGGCAGCGGCGTGGCGCCCGCGTCGGCCAGCACCTGCGCCACCAGGCTGATGGCATCGTCACGGCTCAGGGCGCCGAGTTCCCGATCACAGCGCCGCGCGTTAAAAGGTTCGGGCAGGGCTTCGCGACTGGTGAACAGCAGCCGGGTGGCCGGGTGGGCGCGCTGCAAGGTCTGACACAGCTCAAACAATTCCGCCACCGAGGCCAGCGGCGTGGCCCCGGTGGCATCCGGCAGCACGCTCTCCAGATTGTCCAGCACGATGAGGGTCGGAGACTCCGCCAGGGCCCGTTCCACCGGCTGCAGGGCATGGCGCAGGTCGGGGAACTGCGCCATGGACCAGTTGGCGCCCTCCGGCAAAAGCTGCCGCCCCAGGCTATCCAGCACCGCGCGCGCTTCACTGACTGCTTCCAGGCTGACAAAGGCCACCCGTTGAAAGCGCCCGGTACGCAGCAGCCAGCGCGCCAGTTCCACCGCCAGGGTGGTCTTGCCCATGCCGCCCTGGCCACGGATCACGGCGTAGGGCTGCTCGTGCAGCAGCCGCTCCAGGGCCAGCAAGTCCCGACTGCGCCCGTGGAATTGGTGCGACGGTGGTTCCGGCAAGGCCCCCAGACGCAGGCGCTGCTGCTGCGCTTGCAACGTTTGCACGGCCTCGGGCAGCAACTGGGTGACCAACTGCGGGTCGTGGGCTTCCTGATACAGCACCGGCACAAACCAATCGTGCAGGCGCAAGGCCCCGGCGCCCATGATCGTGCCGCGATAATCATCGTTGTAGAGCGCCTGCTGCCCAGCCAGCATGGCCTGGCCAACGCGGGCCCCTTCGGCCAGGCGGGCATAAAACGCCTGCACAAAGCGCCGCGCCGTTTCCACCAGCACGCTATGGCTCATGGCCACCACCGAGGTGACGCCCTCTTGCAGGAGTTGCGCTGCCACCGAGGCGGTAGGATTGACCTCGGCCTGGGCGCTCTGGCAGGTTTCTAAAAACACCAGTGGGATGCGATGCGCCCGCACCAGGGCCGCCAGGGCTTTGGCATCGACCAAGGCCATGCCGCGTTCGTGCAGTTTCTGCTGGTCGTCGGGGTCTTCAAAGCACAGCCCGCCCAGGCCATGGCGGCGGTCGTAGACGCCATGGCCGTCAAAATGCACCACGTCAAAGGGTTTCTTAGCACTGGCAGACCGTTGCAGGGCCTGTTGCAAGGCGGGCAAGGTCGGTGGGGTGAGGATGGTCAGTGTGGCCAGTTGCCCCAGAGTCTCGACGGCCTGCAGCAGCGGCAGGGCGCTGACGCGGTGGTCAATGTAAGCAGTCTGGGCAGTTTCCCGGCGCGGGCTGAGCAGCAAGATGCGGATCGGCAGGTCGGTGACACGCGGCGGCTGGTTGTAGCGATTCGGCAAGCGCCGTCGCACGCGCACGGCGTGCTGGCCCTGGAACAGATAACTGCGGCCATCATGCAACAACTCCCACGGCAGGCCCAGCAGCACGGTGGCGGCTTCGTGGGCCACGGCTTGCGCCTCGGCGTCGCTGCCCTCCGGAAGATCGCCATCCACCAGCACCGAAAAGCGCCGCTCCGCCCCCGTGGCGGCGTGCTGCCAGGCGTGCAGGGCTGCCTGTGCCGATGGTGTGGCCAGCACGGCCTGGTAGAGCTGCGCGCCCCAGACGGACAACTGCGCTTCCAGGCGGGTGGCGCGCTCCCGGAACACCCCGGGGGGCCAGATATAGAAACGCTCCAGATACCAGCGCAGTTCATCCATCTCAATGGGGCCGAGCGGCGCGGTGAGGGTAAAGCGGCGGCTCTCCACCGGCGGGCGGCTGGGGGTATCCGCCGGAGTATAGGTCAGGGTGGCGGTGGCGCTGACCTGGCGCTTGCCGTCGAGCAGGCGTAGTTGCGGATCGCGCAACTCTAGCAGCAAGTCTTCCACCGGCGCGGCGTCTACAGTGGCCACGGGCTGTGCATCATCGGGTAAGCGCTCGCCCAGGGCGGCCAGGATAGCGGGCAGGGCCGCACTCAGGCCAGCGGCGCTCAGCGTAGATCGACACGGCCAGGGGCTCGTCGTAGAACCAGGCTTCCAGGGCGCTGGGTTCGAGGCCCGGCAGCAACAGCGGGATGACGCGGTAGCCCTCGGCCTGGCGTTGCTGCTGCACGGTTAAGGCGTGGCGCATCTCGCGCCGCACCCAGGCCGAGTTGACGGTCTGCGGGCTGAGCACCACCAGCACGTGCCGGGCCTGGGCAATGGCCTGGGCAATGGCGGACGCCAGGGGCTGGCCGCCGCGCAGGTTGCGGGAATCGACCCAGACGGGGATGTTGAGATGTTCGAGGGCCTGGCGGAGTTGCACGACAAAGGCGTCGTCGCTGCTGGCGTGGGAGATGAACACGGGGGCGCTGGGCATAGACGTTCCTTCCTAGGGCAGGGTGGAGCGTAGCAAGGTGAGGAAGGCTTCCGGTGTCACAATGGCGATACCTTCGTAGTGTTGCAGGACGAGCAAGTCTTTATCGCGCGTCACGAGGTACGCCGCACCAGCCGCCACGGCACAGGCGAGAACCATGTCGTCGTTGGGGTCACGGCACACGCCGGAGACGGGCGGGAAGGCGGTCAGTAGGGTAAACGCCTGGCTCAGCTTCGCGCTGAAGCCTTCGACATCCTCGTCGGTATAGGTATAGCGTCGACGCAGGCGCTCGTAGGTCAAGAGCACCCGCCGAGTTTCCGCAATGATCTCCGGTGACACCGCGAGGTGCACCTCGTCCGCCAAGGCGTGATCGAGCACACGGGCCGCCGCGCCGGTTGGGGCGAGGAAGGCACTCACGAACACGGCGCTATCAAGAATGATCCGGAGCATGGTCACGCCGAAAGTCTTTGATCATCTGCGCGATCTCTTCTTCCTGCTCCAACGGTGTTTGGTCCGTAGGCGGTTGCTGCGCGTGGACGCGGTCGAGGAGCTCCCGCAACTCTTGCCGCGCTTGGGTGCGCTCGATCACCGTCATGGGCTTGAGCAGAATGCCCCCCTGGCAGGCCTCGGCTTCGAGATAGGAGCCTTCCTCCAGGGAAAACTGTTCCCGCAATTCGACGGGCAAGGTAATCTGTCCGGCACGACGCACTTTGACGAGCGGCATAAGGGCTCCTACCTCAATGTAAGGTGGCTATGGCTGGCATGCGCAAATAGCAGTATGTGAAATTATTTTTTGACTATAGTTGTATTATTCGCCCGTGTCACGCGCTTTCTCTGGCCTCAGGCCGGTGGTACCCTGCCGTCGGGCTGCCGCACGCCGAGACGGGCCCGGCGCGGTAGCACTGCCTGGATAAAGAAGGGGATTTCTTACAGGTAATCCATGCAGGCCACTGCAGCCCCAGCCAAACCGTCAGCACTCATGGCAGCCATCTCCTGGGCCATGTCGTCCGGCGTGCCCACAAACGGATAGGCGCCGTGGCAGAACTTGCCGGTAGCGCGGGTGAAGCGGTTGTCTAGGACGCCGGCCCCTGCTGCAGCAAGCGCTGTAACCCCGCTTCATCGAGGATCGGGATGCCGAGGCGCTCGGCCTGGGTATATTTGCTGCCCGGCTCCGCCCCCGCGACCACATACTGCGTCTTGCGCGTGACGCTGGAGGTCACACGTCCCCCGGCAGCGCTAATCAGCGCCTGGGCGGCCTGGCGCGTGAGGGTGGGCAGAGTCCCGGTGAGCACAAACACCGTGCCCGCCAGCCCCTGCGGCACGGTGGTGACTGCGTCAGTGGGCGGTGCAGCCTCGTCCATGTGCACGCCAGCGGCATGCAAGCGCTCCAGGAGCTGTTGATTGGCCGCATTGGCGAAGAAGCGACAGACGCTCTCGGCAATCACCGGACCAATCTCATGCACGGCAGCAAGATCCTCGGCCCGCGCCGCGGCCAGGGCGGTCATGGTGCGATAGTGCGCCGCCAGGAGAGCCGCGCCGCGCTCGCCGACGTGCCGGATGTCGAGGCCGTGGAGGAGTCGCGTCAGGCCCCGCGTGCGACTCTGGGCAATGGCTGCCACCAGGTTCGTGGCGGATTTCGTGCCCAGGCGCTCCAACGTGGCCAGGGTCGGCACGTCCAGGCTGTAGAGGTCGGCACAATCGTGTACCAGGCCGCGTGCCACCAATTGTTCGACCACGGCGCTCCCCAGGCCGTCAATATCCATAGCACGACGGGAGCCATAATGCAGCAGACGTTCACACAGTTGTGCCAGACAGGCGGCATTGGGACAGCGCGCCACCGCCTCGCCCTCTGGACGATACGCCAGCGTCTGACAGGCCGGGCAATGGGTCGGCATGAGGAAGGGCGTACTGTCCGTCGGGCGCGCTTCGAGGAGCACCCGCACCACCTGCGGGATGACATCACCGGCACGTTCCACAAGGACGTGATCGCCGACCCGAATATCTTTGCGACGGATTTCATCCTCGTTATGCAAGGAGGCCCGACTCACCGTGACCCCGGCAATATGCACTGGTACCAGTTCCGCCGTGGGCGTGAGAGCGCCGGTCCGTCCGACGCTGATGGTGATGGCCAGCACCCGTGAGGCGGCCTGCTGCGCCGTAAATTTGAAGGCAATGGCCCAGCGCGGATGATGCGCTGTGGCGCCTAAGTCGGCTTGCAAGGCCAAACTATCGACTTTGACCACCACGCCATCCGCATCATAGTCGAGCGTGTGGCGCTGGGCTTCGAGCTGCTGGCAGTAGGCGATCACGTCGTCTAGGGTGACACAACGGACCGTGCGGGGATTGATGCGCAGGCCCGCCTGCTGCAAACCTTGCATGGCGTCCCAGTGTGTCCCGTAGGGATGTGCCGGTTCCGCATACCCCAAGGTATAGAGGAAGATGTCGAGCGGACGCTGGGCGCTGAGGGCCGGATCGAGGAGGCGCAACGAGCCCGCCGCAGCGTTGCGCGGATTGGCAAATGGTTCCTGGCCGTCGTCCTCGAGTTGCTGGTTGAGCTGCGCAAACGCAGCGCGGGGCATATACACCTCGCCACGCACCTCCAGGCGTTCCAGCTGCGCCAACGGGCCGCGCAGCCGCAGAGGCACGGTGGGGATGACGCGCAGGTTCTGCGTGATGTCGTCGCCCATGCGGCCATCGCCCCGGGTGGCCCCGCGGGTCAGAACACCATGCTGATAGAGTAACGCCACCCCTAAGCCATCGATCTTGGGCTCGACGACGTAGGTCACCGGCTGCTCGGGCAGGAGCCGTTGCAGCCGGGCGGCGAACTCACGTAATTCGTCCACCCCCATGGCATTCTCTAAACTCAGCATGGGGAGCAGATGCGCCACCGTGTCAAAGCCCTCGGCAGGAGCGCCACCGACGCGCTGCGTCGGGGAGTCGGGGGTAATGAGGTGCGGATGCGCCGCTTCGAGGTGCTGGAGTTCACGGAACAGGCCATCGTACTCGGCGTCACTCATGGTGGGACGATTTTCGATGTAGTACTGATACTGATGCAGGTGTAGCGTCTCACGCAGCGTCTGCACACGCTGCGGCACGTCAGCCGGGTGGTTCATACGGGCTTCCTTAGGCGCGGACGGGGTGGCCAGTCGTCGTGGGCGTGGCACCAGCACCCGCATAGCGAATGGCATGGATGGCGATCTGGTGGTTCCCTTCCCATGCCAAGGGCCAGATGGTGGTCTCACAGGTAAAACCGTGCTGGCGCACTAAGGCAAAGAAGGGCACGGCATTCACCCGTCCTGGCTCTGAAAAGAGCGCCGTACCACCACGCGCCAGGTAACGCCGTAGCACCAACACCAGTGGATCGAAGTTGCGCGCTTCGTAAATGACATCCGAAGCCAGGATGTAATCATAGCGTCGTCGCAGGGCCGGCGTGCGCCAGTCCATGAAACGAAAGCGCGCCTGCGCACAGCCGTTGCGCCGGGCATTATGCCGCGCAAACGCCAGGGCGGCGTCTTCGTAGTCGGTGCTCAGAACGCGGGCCCCACGCAACGCCGCGACAATACCGACCAGACCCAGGCCACAGCCCAGTTCGAGGACATGCCGCCCGCTGAGTGGGCAGCGTTGTGCGAGATAGTTCGCCAGGGCCACGGCGGCTGGCCAGAGTTCCGCCCAGTAGGGCAGCCGCTCGTCGTCGGCAAAGGTGATGGGGTCGAGCGTGGCCAGCAGGGCCTCGAAGTCCGCAATGCGCTGGATGCGCACCGGCAAGCCCTGCACGTCCAGGATGGTTTCGGTTGTCGGATACTGCTGTACGTAGGTGTCCATCCCGCCCTCTGGCCGTGCTGTGCCGGTGCACGCCGGGCTCCGTTGTCTGTCGCAGAGCCTATCCCTACGACTCTTCTCTGGAAGAGTGCGCCCTCAACACGTCGGCGCGTCATCCTCATCGCTCAACACCACGCTGGAAAACAGATCGTAGAGCGGATGCAGGGGATTAAAGGGCGAGTAGAGCGAATCTGGTCCTTTGGGACGTTGACCAGTGCGCTGCTGACACAGGCGGTAGGTCTTTTGTTTGACCTCTAACAGCGTATAGTAAAAATTATAGTTATTCACCTCGCAGCTCAGCGCCCACTCCAGGATACGGTCCACGTCATGCGGTGCCACCCCGCTGCGGCCCGTGCTGTGCGATAACAATTGGGGCAACGTCTCGCGTGAGGGATCAAGAGGCGGCACACTCGCGGCGGCTGAGGGCAGGGGCGCGCGGAGCTGCTGTGACACATCGTCAAAACGTTTTTGCAAGGCGTCCAGAATCGGCGCTGGCGCGTCGTCGCCATATCCCAGCTGCGTGTCATTGGAGACACTGAGGGTCAGTGGCGGTGGGCCATGATGGGCACCGTGCTCTTCCTCTAACGTGCTGCGGATGAGCCGCAGCACCTCCTCGCGTCCGTTGTCGCCCAGCTCCTTGAGATCATCGACACAGAACAGTTGAAAGATCACGGTCATATGGCTCTCCTTTCCATGGTGAGATGCGTGCTGTATCCAGCTTAATCATAGGTGATATAGAAAGAGAACGTCAAGTGCCAAGATGTGACAAGGTGGCCAGTCGTTCTTCTGGATGGGCACTCAAACGGGCCAGCACGTTCTGGAAGGTATCGAGCAGCCGGCTGATCGTCGGTGCGGCAAAGAGCTCGGTCTTATAGAGACAGGTGAGACCCAAACCCTCGGGGCGTTCACGCAGGGTCAGAATGATGTCGAACGAGGTCAGGGCCACATCGGGCACCACCACATGCTGCTCCAGGGTCTCGAAATGCAAGGTCTGCGTGCGGTAGTGCAGCGGCCAGAGGGCAGCATGCTGCCAGACCACCAGCACCTGCCCCAGGGCACTACGCCGCATGTGGTGCGTGCGCCTGTTCGAGGCTGCGCACGACTTCCTCAAAAGGTACATCCTGGTTGGCATAGGCGGCGAGCGTGGTGGCTTGGACGCGTTGCAGGATGTCGCGCCCGGATGGATTGCCCTGGAGCGCGGTGGGCAGTCACACGGTCTGCACCAGCAGTCCCACAAGGTGCTCGGTCTCAGGGTGGGTGCGGTTGGCCACCAACGTGGCCAGACAGACATCTTCGGCACCGGTGGCAGCATGGATCAGCACCAACAACGCCGCCAGGCAGGTCATGAATGGTGTGACGCCTTCCTGGCGGCTGCGCTGGCTGAGCTCTGCCCACAGGGCGGGCGGCAAGGTACGAGTGTGGCGCGCGGTCCGCACCTGTACGGCAGTGCCACGGGGGAAATCCGTGGGCAGCGCCAGCACCGGCAAGGGAGGCTGCAACTGCGTGCGCCAGTACGCCAGTTGCGCCTGCATGGTCGGATGGGAGACACTGGCCTGCTGCCAGGCCACCACATCGGCGTACTGGATGGGCAACACGGGCCATGCCGCAGGGACTCCAGCCTGACAGGCATCGTACGCCACCGCCAGGTCGCGCAGGAGCACGCCGAGGGACCAGCCATCGCTGATGATGTGATGCATGACGAGGAGCAGCTGGGCCTCGTGGGGGTCCATGTACAGGACACAGGCACGCAGTAACGGTCCCTGACTGAGGTCGAAGGGGCGTTGATGCGCCGCGTGCAGCAGGCGTTGGGCGGCGTCTTCCCGTGCCGCCACGGGAACCGCCCGCAGATCGTGGACCTCCAGCGGGATGGCCATGGTGGAGGCGATGACTTGCTGGAGCTGGCCGTGGAGAAACGTGAACCGCGTCCGCAGTGCTTCGTGCCGTTGTACCACGAGGTGCCAGACGAGCGCGCAGCACCGCCACATCAAGGTCGCCGAGCACCCGCGCCACATAGGGGATGTGGAACAATGGCAGCCCCGGCAGCATCTGCTCCACCTCCCAGAATTGCGCCTGCGCCGCCGAGGCGGACATGGGCCCCAGGCGGGGTAGTGCACGCAGGGCCGGGGCCTCAGCTAGTGATAGGCGCGGAGGCGCGGTCTCCAGCAGCGTGGCCAGAGCCGCCACGGTCGAATGGGTGAACAACTGCAGGAGGGTCACGTGCACTCCAGTCGCGTTGCGCAACCGGGCGAGGCACTGCATCGCCAGGAGCGAATGGCCTCCCAGCTCGAAGAAATCGTCATGCCGTCCCACCTGGGCACCCCCCAGGAGTTGCCTCCAGAGCGCGGCGATCTGCTGTTCATATACCGTGCGCGGGGCGGCGTCGCTGTCCGTGTGCCCTTGGGAGCTGACCGCAGGGGAGGGCAGAGCCCGGCGGTCGAGTTTCCCGCTCGGGGTCAGCGGCAGCGCCGTCAGCTCCACGTACTGCGTTGGCACCATGACGCTGGGGAGTTTCGAGAGCAGGAACTGGCGCAGAGCGTGCGGTGCTGGTCCGGGTACGGCGGTGGGCACGACGTAGGCCACGAGTTGGGCCGTGCCAGCACGCTCGGCGACCAGGACCGCCGCCTCACAAAGCGAAGTGACTACTTGACGAAACTGCTTGGGGCCCAATGTCCGTAGAAATTTAAGACAATCGTTCGTCATATCTAATTTCAGCACGGATCATCCCTGTGCAGCATGTCATGTAGAGTCTGCTGCGTGGTGTCGGCGCCTATGTAGCCGCTCTGTTCGGCAAACATCGCCCGTAAGGCCCAGATTTCGTCTTCGAGGGCCTGTAAATGGGCATAATGCTGTCGTGAAAGCAAAACGGCTACATCTCGACCGGACTTCTGGATAAACACCGGCTCCGTCAGGGCGGTATCGAGAAAGGCGCCGAGGCGATTTTTTAGCTCTGTTGCTGTTGCCGTCGTCATAAGCATTCTTTCTGCACCCTTTGAAAGAGTCTGTGCGAGACTCTATTCCTTGTCGCTTTACACTTTGTTCGCTTTATCAAAGACGCCGTAAAACTCCGTCCTTCAGGGTGGAGATATGAGGCGTTTGGCCAGTCTCCTGGCCAATTCCCAGTGCGGCAAAGCCGCATAAAGACGGGCGAGAGTCGTTAACTATCGCGAGGGATTAATTTAACATCTCTCCCATGCTTCAAACGATGAAATACCGCCTCAAACCGACGAAAGCCCAGGCCCAACTGTTGCACAGCCAGCTGGAGGAATGCCGCTGTTTGTACAACCACTTCCTTGCGGAGCGGCGTGAGGCCTGGGACGCACGGCAGGAGTCGTGGACCTACCACAAGCAAGCGCTCACCTTGCCAGGATTGAAGGCCAGCTGTGTGGACCTGTCGTTGGTACATTCCCAGGTCTTGCAGAACGTGGCCGTGCGTATCGATCTGGCCTTCAAGGCGTTCTTTCGTCGCTGCAAAGCTGGCGAGGATGCGCCAGGATATCCACGCTTCCGTGGGTATGGGCGGTATGATTCGATGACCTTTCCCCAGTACGGCAACGGCTGTCAGTTGGTGGCGGGTGTCCTGAAGCTCTCGAAGGTCGGCGCCGTGCGCGTGGTGCAGCATCGCCCCGTGGAAGGCACGCCAAAAACGTGCACCATACGGCGTGCGTCGACGGGCAAGTGGTACGTGACGATGGTGTGTGCAGTCGAAGCCCATCCGTTGCCAGCCACGGGTGAAGCGGTAGGCATTGATGTGGGTCTGCGCAGCTTCGCGACGCTCTCGACCGGCGAGAGTATGCCCTGCCCGCAGTTCTTGCGCGCGGACGAGAAGGACCTGAAGCGGACCCAACGCCAGCTGTCGGCGGCCACCCAGGGCACGCCTGAGCGCCGGAAGCGCCGGAAGGTTGTGGCCCGCGTGCATGAACGGATCAGCCATCGGCGCACGAACTTTGCGCACCAGGCAAGCCGCCGCCTGGTCAATCGGTGTGACCTCATGGCCGTGGAAGACCTGTCGGTCAACCGGATGGTGCAGAATCATTGCCTCGCCAAAAGTATCCAGGATGCGGCATGGTCGCAGTGCGCGACGTTTCTTTCCTACAAGGCAGCATGGGCCAGTAGGCAGTTCGTTGCGGTCAATCCCGCGTACACGAGTCAGGACTGTTCTGGTTGTGGGCATCGCCAGAAGAAGACCCTCGAGCGTAGCCATGTGTGCGCGTGCTGTGGGTTGACTCTCGACCGAGACCATAACGCTGCCTTAAATATCTTGAGACTGGGACTACAGTCTCTGGGACTTGTCCCTAGAAGCTCCGCCGTTTACGGCGGGGAGTAGTCACTCGTTTGCTCTATGAGCCAAGGAAACTCACGATTGCCATTTTAGCTATTCTGGGAAATTTAGTCAAAACAGATTAAGCTAGCGTGGGTTTAACCCTACAGCGACACTGATTCTTGACATGGTGAGGCACACACTCTCCGCTGCTTTTCTCAACATTCCCCCGCAGCAGGAGACCGCCGAGGTCCCCCGCGTGTCGCACCCCCGACGGAACGTTTGCCATGCCAGCTTTTGACGCCCTTCCGAGTGATGTGGAAGGGTTCGTGGAGGAACTCTGGGACTTCCCGTCGACCTTTCATGACTGTTGTACGCGCAGTGAGCCGCGCGCCCATTTTTTTTGGAAAGTGTTCTTCTAACGATAGATGAATCCATCACAACTTATCGATGTGAAAGGGATAATGAACGCAATATCTTCATAGATCCCTTGTGCAGTATTCCTTTTGTAAATCAATGACTTGAGGGAATGTTGTCTCTCTATCTGTGAACACTCTCTTTTTTTGATGATATGGTCGGCCAATGCCGCAAGCTCGAACGCAAGTCGATTGAGTCGATGGCCCTCCAGGTTGAGGAAGGCGCCATCCGCGGGGTGCAGCACTTCATCAGTGATGGGCGGTGGGATGAAGGGCAGATGCGGTCGAACTATCTTGTGGCCGGGCTATGCGGACCAAAGACTATCACCAGACGCATATCCATGGCCGCCTGCAGCCGTCCACCGTAGGACGACACCACCGTGTTGGCCAGCCGTCCAAAACTCTTGGAACACGTTATAGAGATCGTCTGACACACCTCTCGCGTGGCTTGGCGCGGGGGCGTGAGCGTACAGCCCAGGACGGTGACGTGGTGGTGTGCGGGATACAGTCAGCAAAGTGGAAGTGTACCCATGCTTCCTTCTCCCGGATCATGGCCATCGCGAGGCGCACGCACTGGGGGCTCACACAGGCCGAGGAGGCGCGAGTATACCATAAGGGCCAGCCGCCCAGACACAGCGCGGGTGCAGGAAAGTTGCAGGAAAATGCGGGCATCTTCGCAGGAAGAACTCAGGCAGGCGCTGTGTGGGTCGTGTATCGTTACGCTGCAACGTGCGTGCAGGACGGTCAACCGTGTCGCGGAGCGAGGGGAAGGCATGCCAGTGTTATATGAAAGCGCCGCAGGGGGAGAGGTGGTGGCTTTACAGCAACGCTTACAGGACATCGGCTTTAATCCCGGGCGTGTCGATGGACACTTCGGCCCCGCCACCAAGGCCGCTGTCCTGGCCTTTCAGCACAGCGCCGGCCTCGTCGCTGACGGCGTGGCCGGCCCACGGACGCTGAGTGCCCTGGGGCTGGCGTCTGATGCCCGCTTGCCTTCCGTGCTACCGTCTCTCACCCTAGCGCTCGTCACCACGTTGTTCCCGCATGCGCATCTCCAACACCTCAAGGCCAACATCCCGCTGGTGTTGCAGGCTTTAGAGGAACACGAGCTTACCGATCGCGTTATGGTGCTCCTCGCCTTCGCAACAATACGGGCCGAAGCCGAGGATTGTGTGCCATGTAGTGAATCCCCTACCTGTTGGAATACCTCCCCGGGCGGCCATCACTTCGATCTCGACGATTACCGCCGGGATTTTGGCAACAGAGAGCGTGGAGACGGGGAGCGTTTCAAAGGGCGGGGGTTTGTGCAGCTCACAGGCCGTACAGCGTATCAGCGCTATAGCGCGGCGCTCGGCCTCGGTGCGCAGCTGGTAGAGAACCCGGACTTGGCCAACGAGCCCACCATTGCGGCACGCCTCCTGGCCAGTTTCCTGCACCGCCGGGAACGTGAACTCAAAGAAGCCCTCCTCGCCAAGGATTTCAAAAGTGCCAGGGCGCTCGTCAATGGCAGGCAGCAGGGCTTGGAGAGTTTCCAGGAGGTGATACGGCTTGGCACCGTGCTGCTCACGGCCCACGCCGTTATACGCCGTGTGACATCCCAGGCGCAGACGGAGTTGCACCCCTATGCCTATGCTGCCTCATGAGCGCGTGCCAGGTCGGCTGTCTGGCACACGGCTCTCGCTCGACCGGTAGGAGTATGCTATCATCGCGTCATCGTCTGGTCTGCAGCAGATTGCTGATGTGATGTGAAGGAGTCTCTTCCATGCCTATGGCACCTGTCAACGGTGTGCAGCTCTACTACGAGTCCACCGGCAGCGGTTACCCGCTCATTTTGAGCCACGAATTCGCCGGGGATTACCGCAGTTGGGAACCACAAGTACGCTATTTTTCTCGGCGTTACCAGGTCATTACCTACAACGCCAGGGGCTATCCGCCTTCCGAGGTGCCAGAGAACGTGGACGCCTACTCG
Organism: Pseudomonadota bacterium; assembly: GCA_005777235.1. GTDB lineage: Bacteria > Tectomicrobia > Entotheonellia > Entotheonellales > Entotheonellaceae > SXND01. The sequence continues at coordinate 3,137 of SXND01000067.1, read as the reverse complement.
CAGGACCTGGCGGCAGACGACATTGTGGGCTTGATGCGCCATCTCGGTCTTGGCCAAGCGCACATTGTTGGGCTGTCGATGGGAGGCTATGCCGTCCTGCATCTCGGGCTCAGGTATCCCACCATGGCACGCTCGCTCGTCGTCGCCGGATGCGGCTACGGCTCAGTGGCCAGCGAACGCGCGCGCTTCCAGCAGGACTCTGGGCAGGTGGCGCAACGCATCGAAAACGATGGCATGCGGGCGGTCGCGGCGGTGTACTCGCGCGGGCCGACACGGGTGCAGTTTGCCGATAAAGACCCGCGTGGCTGGCGGGAATTTGCCGATCAACTCGCCGAGCACGCGGCGCTGGGAGCGGCCCGTACCATGCAGGGCGTGCAAGGACGTCGGCCTGCGGTATACGACCTCGAAGAGCAGCTGCGCCACTTGCATGTGCCAACGCTCATCGTCACGGGCGATGAAGACGAACCGTGCCTTGAGCCTGGTCTCTTTATGAAGCGCATGATTCCCACCGCCGGGCTCCTGGTCATCCCGAAAAGTGGGCACACGATCAACCTGGAAGAGCCCGATGCCTTTAACCGGGCGGTGGCAGAATTTCTTACGCAGGTCGAAGCGGGGAAATGGGGGGTCCGCAATCCGGGGTCATTAAGCCCCTCGGCTATTTTACCGGTAGACGTGCCGGCACCAGGAAACGCGTAAGGGCGGAAGCCGTGGTACATGTCGTTGGGGCGACTGGCTGGTCGCCCCAAGCGGGATAGGCGCTCCGGGCTGCGGCTTACCGAAAAAATTCGACCCGTGCCTCGCGAAACCACACAGTGTTCGGCGGCGCCACCGAAATCGGCCCGTTGATGCCAAACACCGCAATCTGGAATACGTCACCAGGCGTCACCGCGTCGCTCAACACCACGCGGTTGGGCATATTGAACCCCTGAATCGTTGCCGGACTCGGCCGACCCGCCGCACGCGGCATAACGCCGTTCACCCATACTTCTGCATAATCGTCAATGGACAGTGCGAGTACCGCCTTGGCGCCCGCCGGATCGAAGGCACCGACCCGCGCCGGGATGGTGATGCGCGTACGAAACCAGATGAACGACACCCGGCCACCGCCACGCTTCGCCCCTAATTCCGTTGGCGGGATGATCGGCCACGCCGTGTCATCGAAGCCGTTTTCACCGGCGTGCGGGTCAATATCGTAGGTGGTGGTGAATTCCGGCATTGCATCCGGGATCGCCGGGACGACGATAATTTTTGCCTCGCGGGTCTTCCACTGCGCCCCAAAGAGCGCCGACCCTGCTTGCGTCATCAAATCGACTTCATGCACAGGCGGCAGCAACGGCGCGATGGCCGGGGGCGGGGCTGGCACAGGCGGTGGCGTTGGCATGGCTGGTTCTCCCACAGTCTCTCCTTATCTCAGTCTCCGTACCAGGCTAGCTGCTGGCGGCGGTGACGTCTCGCGTTACTGCGTAGCGCGCGGTTGCAGTTCGGCCATCGTTGACCAGCCTGTGCCGGGCGTCTCAACATGGATAATCTCCGGTGTGGTCGCAATCGCCTCGGGCATCCATGCCATCGCTGTTGTAAAGTGCGCCGAGTGCACATGCGCCGCGCCGGCCTCACGGTCTCTGAAAGCTTCAAGCAACACAAATTGGTGCGGCGTGTCGACGCTGCGCGACCACTCGAAGAAGACATTGCCCGGCTCGGCGCGGGTGGCCGCGGTAAAGGGGGCAACACGTGTGAGCCACCGGTCCGCGACGTCAGGACGGATGGTGAATTTGACAGCAATAAAGATCATGACAGCTCCTGGCAGCGCAAGCGTTGCGACCACATTGGCGACCCGAGGCGCCTCGGGTGGGGCGGACACGCGTGCGACAGGGTCTCCGCACGGCACGCCTCACACGCGACCCGATGTGGCGTATCCTACTGGCATGCGGGCGACGCGTCAAGACAGCAGGAGTCGAGCCAAAAAGCCAAAAAGGGGACAGATTTATTTTTTGTTGATGGATTCATCCAGGATTTGAGGCGTCCGGTGACGGGGAGCGCGGTCCGTTTTTGGCAGGCGCCTCCCTGGTATAGCTCCCCGGCGCAGGTGAGGCCTGGCGTTCGGCTTCCTCCTACGAGGAGGGGCCTTTCCATATCGGCTTATTGCTCCCATGCGTTTTCTGTTCTATACTCTGTCTGTAGGCCACACATCGTCAGCAGGATAGTCGAGTAATGGAACCAGCAACGCCTATTACTACTTATCGTCTCATCAACCATGCACAGACGGAAATGGCGCGCCGGCATATTGCAGTTGCAGACGTCACACACGTCTTGACGGCGCCAGAGCACGCGGAGGTGATACGCCCGGGTCGCGTCGTCTATCAAGCACGTGTGACGTGGGAGACCACTGCCACCACCTATCTCCTGCGCGTCTTTATCGACATCGACCGGCAGCCTCCAGCCGTCGCCACCGTGTATCGGACCAGCAAGATAGTGACATATTGGCAGGGAACCGCATGAAAATCACCTATGACCGTGAGACGGATACCTTGATGGTCATTTTTGCTGAGACCCCTGTGACTGAAAGCGATGAAGACAAACCTGGCGTCATTCTCGATTATGATGCAGCAGGCAACTTGGTGTCTCTCGAAATCCTCGATGCCTCGCACCGGGTGACTGCTCCGAGTCGTATTGAGTATCAAGTAGCACCCATGCAGGGATAACTCTGTGCGAGCGGCAGGCGCCGTGGGGCCTTTACTCTTGCCCAAGGGATCATGTGTGACATCGCCGCCGCTCGCTTCGAGCCGGTGTGCACTGGGGGGCAACACGATAGCCTAACGAGACTCCTCGCCGAACCAGGTACTGGAGCCGCCGCCAGCAGCCTTCGCTCGTACCTCGCTGCGGCTGTTGGCGGCGCCTGAAGCGTAGCGTTATGCTGCAGCCCATGTGTGGGACTACGCGCCGGCTAAGGAGTCGGGATGACTCTCGACCCCTCGCCTCAGAACCGGACGGGAAGGTTGCCCTGCATCCGGCTCAAGCATGGCATAGCGCCCCTGGTTGCGCTTGCGGCGCATCTTTTCCGGGACGCGGTGTGGAAACCGTGAGACTTTGGGCCTGAACTTGTCTGGGGCCATGGGGAGGGAGCAGGACGCGGGGCTCTG
>SXND01000066.1 GCA_005777235.1 Pseudomonadota bacterium | reverse complement strand
TAAGTAAGCAAACCTTAAAACGTCTCTTAAAATCGCTGGCTTTTAGTTGGCGGCGCATACGCAAAGGCCTCAAAGGAGCACCAGCACCTGAAGAATACCAGCAAAAAAAGGAAGCGCTAGACGATTGACAACAGCAAGCATAGTCACTCTGCCCCTGGGCGAGTTGACCGAGATTGTTAAGAATTATACCTTCACCGGCCTTGTCTCCCAGCTCACGAGAGATGGCTAGGCAGCTTGTGAGAAGCTGCAAGGCCCGGGCATAGTCTCCCAGCGTCTGGGCGAGCTGACTGAGGTTATTAAGCGTAGTGCCTTCATCGCCTCGTGTTGGCGCCAGGGGTAGGGCACGCTCAAAGGCAGCCAGTGCCAGATCAGGATCTCCCAGACGCAGCTTACATACCCCGTAAGCATTCAGCGCCCACCAGGGCGGCGGTGGTGTGACACGCTGCACAATCTCCTCCGTGAGCGTGCTGGCCGCGACGTAATTGCTACGACTAGAGTAAAAACCTGCAACCCCCTCAGCTAGCGCGTCAGCCTCCAGGTGTTCCCCCGCCTGACGCAAGTGGTAGATGGCTTCCACGTCATCACCCCAGCGCCGCGACACCTGCGCGCCCTGGAAGCGGTGATAGCGCCCCATACGCCGGTGCAATGCCTGCAGAGCGTCAACGCTGAAGCCAGGCGCTCCCAGCAGCTCCCGCACCACCGGCGGCACAGCGAGATAGTCCAGCTCCAGCTCGCGGTCGTGCCCGCGCTCCAGCAGCGCATACCCCTCCAAGCGCTGCCAGTCTGCGGCGCACTGCGTGGGCGTCTGGTCCGTGAGCATAAGCAGGCCATCCTCCGTCACTGGCACGCGATACAGCGCGCTGGCGTGCAGCAGGTGATCCTGCGACGCGCTCAGAGCGTCACGCAGCCGGGCAAACAGCAAATGCTGGCGCATGGCCTCGACCACCACCCGCGCCACATCGTACGGCGTGTCGGGCGCGGCCTGCTGCGCCGCCAGGGCGTCGATCAGGTGCTGGTGCTGCGGTGCCTGCTTGAGGATCTGCGCTGCCCACTCAATGGCTCGGTGGTTGCCACCGAGCACGGCATACACCTGGCGCTTCTCGGCCCCGGACATGCTGGCGGGCCAATCCAGGCGCTGCATGCGGCGCAGCACATCGCCGTAGGGGGCATCGGGCACCGGGCAGGCGCGCACCGCCTCGGCGGGCAGCTCGCGCCAGGCATAGCGCCCGGTGAGCAAGACGCGTGTCGGCGCTGGCAGGGCACAGACCTGGTGTACCAGCCACAGGCTGTCAGCATGCTCGGGCGGCACACTCAGGCTGGCGACCTCCTGGATGGACTCCAGGTTGTCGAGCACAAAGGCACAGGGGCGGGAACGCCGCGCCAGCGATTGCAGCATACGACGCAGGCGGGTGCGCAGATCCGACTCAGCCTGGATGGTCGGCAGCAGGGCGGGCTCTTCCGTGCCGTCAAAGGCTTCCTGCCACAGGATGTCGTGCAGCGCATTGAGCTGAAACGGGGCTTGAAAGCCGAGGAGTCTGGTCTCTGGCACCTCCTCGGCTAGGGCGCGGGCGAACAGCCCGGCCAGGGTGGTGTTCCCGACGCCTCCCGGCCCGGTGAGCAGGAGTCGGGGGCTGTGCCCATCGGCAAAGGCGCGTAGGTACTGGCGGATTTCTCGCCGCCGCCCAATAAAAGCCCCACGGGCCGGCAGGCGTAGGCTGTCGTCGCCGGGGACTAGGGTCGGCACACGCGGGGGCGGAGGAGTGGCCACGGGCTGGGTCAGGTCCAGCAGCGGCCCGTCCTGGGTGCGGTCGAACAGCACCGGCACCGACCACTGCGCCCACGGATCACCGGCCTTGGTGCGCACTGCAGCCTGCCCCTGCCACCAGGTGCCCTCGGCCACGGCCAGGCGCGCCAGGGTGACAGCCCGTCCCACGTCCTCGCCCTGGGCCAGGTGCTGGAATAGTGCGGCGGCAAAGACCGCGGCCGCGTCATCCAGCACCGAGAGCCGCATGCCTAGGACGCGCTCCACGCCATTCTGGTGCAGGGTCTCGGCCACGCTGGCCATGGCGGCAGCACTCTCGTCGGCATGCGCACTGCGGCAGGCCGACAGCAGCATCAAGCCGGGGCGATGGCCGCGTGGCAGGCGGTCGAGGTGTGACGCCAGCACACTGCTGGTCACGGGCGCCGTACGCCCCGTGCGCGCCGCTTCAAAGGCCAGGCCCCAGGTCTCCGGCGCCTGCTCGGGGTGGGCTGGGGTGCCGTGCATACTCAGGATGACAGCGTGATAGGTCTGCTGCTGCAAGTGCTCCAGCAGCGTCTCCAGGCAGCCGTCTGGCGTCACATCAATCGCGACGCTGCCCTGGGCCAGGGGGCGATCCAGGGCAGTAAACAACAACTCCTCCTCGCGCTCAAAATCGAGGCGACTGCGCTCGGCGTCGAGGTCTTCCGGGGACGCCACACACAGCAGCAGGCGCAACGGGCGGGCCGTTTGTTGTGGTGGGCGTGCTGGTAAAGGCCGCAGGCGCCGGGTCATGCCGCACCAGGGGTGCTGCGCCACAAAGCCCAGCTCCGGGTGCGGGTGATACAGCAGTTCCCAGGGCAGGCGCTGCTCCTGCTCGCCCTGGATCAGCAGCCGCAGTGGCTGTTGGTCAGCACTGGCCTCGTCCAGGGCCGTGCGCAGAGTGTCGGCTTCCAGACCGGAGGCGTCCCACAGGGCGCTGCCGAGCTGTTCCAGGAGGCCAGACTGGGCGATGGGTTGCGGCTGGCCGGACGGGTGGTCGAGCTGCTGCGCCAGGCGCGTGAGCTGGGCCTGACGCTGGGGCTCCAGATGCGGGGTGACGATGCGGTCATGCGACATAGCACATAGCTCCTACCAGAAGTGACGAGCGCCACGTGGTCTCGGGCTCTTTGTAATCAAGATATGTCGCTGGCGCAAGGAGCATTGCTGGCAAGGCGTGCCGCACAGGAGCGAGACCAGGCTGGCAGTGCTTGTCATGCAAAGTGCCGCGCAACGCTCCTCACTCTTGCCACAGCTTTTTCCACCATTGCGGCGCCTCCGGCAGCGAGCGATAGGTCGGCATTTTTTTACGGATATCCTCCACCTGCCAGCCGGTCAGCCCTGCCAGGGTGCGGGCTTCTTGGTCCCAGCGTTCGGGCAGTTTGGCGCGATATTCCCCGGCAGCGCTGCACGTTTCCGTACCTTGCCAGGCATGCCGTAAGACATAGCGCCCCTGGAAATTGCTGCGGTCGGCAGTCTCCTGGAAGCTCAGATCCTCTGGGAAATGGGTGGCGTCATAGCGCACATGCAGGCGCGTCAGAAACACCTCCTGCGCTTTTCCAGGGGTCGGACGCGCACGGGGCGGCGTCGGAGCAGACGCGGACAGCCAGAACACACCGAGCTGGCGTAATTCGTCAGCCGACAGCGGGTTGGAAGCGCAAGGGTCACACCAGGCCATGTCCCAGGCGTATTCCAGAAACACGGCTCGCCTGTTTTCCTTTTCGACCTGGCGGTCAAACATGGCGCGGTAAAAATCGCCGAACTCGCCCTTGATAAACACTGGCAAGTCCATACCGGTCGGTAGTTGCAGGGTGCGATAGTTGGTGGTCTCGACCCGGCCCTTGCGCGTCAGCGTGAAAATGTACAGATCCTGCGGGCCATCCGCATTCACCGTGCCGAGGCGGATGGGCAGCATGAACTTGGGCGACTCAAAGGCAATCTGCAACGGACGCAGATACGCAAAACCGAGGCGCGACTGCTCCTTCAGGTTCACCTTGGCGACGAAGAAGCGCATGCCCTGCTTGATATAACTGCCGAGCACCGCGGTCGCCCCCGGCGGGATGCGGTAGCCGTTCTGGGTGAGCCAGGTTTCCAGGCCGCTGCTCTGCTCGGCGGAGAGCAGGACAATGTCATATTCGCCCACGGTGTAGCGCGCTTCCACGGTGACGCCGAGGCTTTTGTCGCTCTCAGCGGCAGCCTTCGTGTCGGAGCTCCTTCCCAGCGCCAGCGGTGCTGAGGATGGCACTGGCCGCGGACGGCAGGGATCTGCGTCAAAATACTCCACCAGGCGGGGCGCCGAATAGGCATCCAGATGGTCGATCACGGCGCGGTCGCCCACATGGATCTGCTCGCGTTCGAGAAACGTCGGCACGGGCACCACCAGGGCAAACTCCTGCGGGTCGCCACGGTAATCGTTCACCATGGTAATGACCGTCTTATCGTCGTGGCGTATCAGCACCACTTTTGAGGCTTTGTTGAACAGTTGCGTGTCGGCTTTGGCGACATAGAAGCCGCAGAAGGCCAAGGCGACATCGGCGTAGCACAGGAGACCGAGGAGCACGAGACTACAGGCAGTGACGGACATCAGCATCTCCTTGTAAGCGCTGGTCCTGCTTCTGGTTCTGGGGCTCGCCACGGGGAAGAGCGTCCAGGGGCCAGGTGTAGCGCGGACCAGGGAAGAACACATCGAGGAGTGGTACGAGCAGGGAGCACGCGGCTAAGGACCACAGCAGCGCATCACTGCGATACCAGCGGAACTGCACATACCAGGTACCAAGGGCCACCAGTGCAGCAAACAGGCAGCGCCCCAGCCGGCTATCCGGCGTGGTCCTGGGGTCCGAGAGCATAAAAAAGGTAAACAGGATCAAGGCGCCATGCTGCAATTGGTGCAGCGGAATACTCCAGGGATCGCCCAGCCACCAGGCACGGCTAGCGCGGAGGGCGATATGGCAGGTGAGAAAAGCGTAGGAGACGTCGCTGCGGGCCGCTCGTAAGACCACCAGACCGCCGAGACCGGCTAACAGAAAGGCGAAAAACGCCGCATTGCCCCATTGCCCGGGCGATACCCACACCTGGTCGGTGAGGAGCATCATGGCCACCAGGCCAAAGTTGGTAGGATTGAACAGATGCTTGCCGCGCCAGCGCAGCACAAACTTGCTGGCAATACTGAGCCCCGCTGTGAGCACGAGCAGGGAGAGACGCGTGGTACGCAGCAGCAGACACAGCGACAGGCCGGAGATCAGGGCGCTGCGTGGGTCATACGCCACACCTTGCCACAGGCGATTGCCCAGCCACTGTGTCAGCAGCGCCGTACCCAGAATGGCACCCGCTTGCCCAGCGGAGACGGCGAAATCCAGCCAGACCATGCCGTAGGCACACAGGCCCGCCAGCACCGTGATCTGGTACCAGCGCGGGTCTTGCAAGCGCCAGGGGTGCCTTAGCACGGGACGAAGCAAGCGGAACACACTGGCGTTACCTCATACGACGCGGCGCCCGCCGCGTTGGATTCCCGGCAGTCTGACACGCCACCGCTTCCTGGGCCCAGACCGTCAGTTGTGCCTGATCTTCGAGAATATCGAGCGGCACTTCGTAATAGCTGGTCAGCGTTTGCCGGGCATTGGGCTGGAAGGGCTGCATGCCGTGCTGCTGATAGACCTGCCTGGTGACGGCGTTGGTCTTGAAATAGAGCCGTCCCTGGCACATGATGGCGAAAAACACGCCAGCGTGATACAGCCCATACGACCCAAACATGCGCCGGCAGTCAAGGTCGCCCAGGGCCTGCAATTGCTCTAGCACCCAATCGCGGAACGTCTCGTCCTGTGGCATTAGTGAAACGGCCACGGCACGCCACGCCGCGTTTGCAAACAAGGGAACTCGGGATGCGCCAGGACATATTGCAGACGATATTCCAGCGCCTCCATTTCCTCGGGCAACAACAGCTCTGCCAGGCCTGGTGCGCACCCCTGCTGCGCGTCGAGTTCTTTGGCAAGGCGTCGCACATCCCGCAACAAACGCTTGGGGACGGGCTCGCCGCCAAAATCCCAGATCACTGTGCGTAACTTGGGGTCGGCATGGAAGGTCAGGCCATGATCAATCCCCCAGATATGGCCCTCTTCATCCCGCAGACAATGCCCGGCTTTGCGGTCAGTGTTGTTGGCGACCAAATCGAAGAGCGCCATGCGCTGGATGGCGTCACGATGCTGCTCGCGCAAGCGAAAGTAGTCGGCGTCTTCGTGGGCGTGATGCACGTAGAGCTGTATGGTGCCCACGCCGTGCGGCCCATCGCGGATGACCGTCGGCGGCACGATGCCCCAGCCGAGGGCCTCGCTGAGGAGAAACGCGGCACGCTCGCGTTTATAGAGCGTACCGTCGGGAAAATCCCACAGCGGCGCTTCGCCCCGCCGGGGTTTATAGACTCCGAGCATGGGGTGCCCCTGCCCAACATCGATTGTCACCAGGAACGTGTAATTCGAGCCCCAGGGAATCAGCCCACACTCGATCACGCGCCCCTGCTGCAACAAGCCACACAGATCCGTGGTCGCGTGGGTCTGGACTGTGGCCTTGAAAAACGGTCCCGGACCGGGAAAGCGTTCTTTTGCCACCAGACGGCCTCCTTCGCGTCCCCCGACAGCCGTCAGGGGCCTACATCGACGCTACGCTGTTTCAGCCTCGGCATACGCTTCTTCCGCCTTGGTCACCGCGGCGCCCCGGTCGTGCTGATGTCCCAGCTTGGTGAGTACGCTGTCAAAGGCGTGCAGCGCGTGCAAGATATTGCGCGGCGTGGCGGTCACGCCCATGTGTCCCACGCGTACGGCGGTGGTGCGATACTCGCCAATCCCTGGCAACGTGGCTAAGCCGTGATCTTCCCGGAATAAATGCAAAAACGCCTCTGAGGTGATGCCGTCTGGCAGGCAGACACAGGTCACGGTGGGCGAGGCAATCTCCACCGACTTGGTAATGGTCTGCAGCCCGAGGGCGGTAATGCCAGAACGGAAGGCGGCGGCATTGAGCAGGTGACGCGCAAAGCGTTTGGGCAAGCCCTCTTCGAGAATCATGGTCAGAGCTTCATGCAAGGCATAAAACAGGTGCACAGCGGTGAACACCCCCTGCGGGCGTCTGAGTGCACGACCCGGTGCCGGGATGTCGCTGGGTTGTGCCTTCCAGGTGAGCAGATTGCCAAACAGCGTGCCGCACGGTTCGCGGCGCTTCTCCATGGCTTCCCAGGCGCGATCATTCACCGCCACGTAGGCATGCCCAATTGGCGCCCCAATGGCCTTGTGATTGCAGCTCACCACCAGGTCCACGTCCCAGGCGTCCATCGGCAAGTTGGCGCCACCCAGCGAGGACACGGCGTCGAGGAGAAACAGCGCGCCGTGCTCATGGGCCATGCGCGCCACGGCCTCGGCATGATACAGGGCACCGGTGGAGGTCTCGTTGTGCACCATGGTGACGAGTTTATACGGGCCGCTGGCGAGCTTTGCGGCGAAGGCTTCGAGATCAATCGGCGCGCCCCACGGACTGGTAAAGCCTTCACCTTTCCCGCCGATGCTGTTCACAATGCGCATAGCCAGGTCGCCGAACTGCCCGTTGACGATGGTGAGGGTGCGCTCGCCGCGTTCCACCACGCTGGTGATAGCACTCTCCAGGCCACTACGGCCCGAACCTGGCAGGGGCACGACCTGATGCCGGGTCTGCAGCACCTGGGCCAGGAGATCGAGTGTTTGCTCGTAAAACTCTTGAAATTCCTCATACACGGGACATGCCGCCGGGCGCATCATGGCGCGAATGACCCGGTCGGCAATTTCGTTGGGGCCGGGGCACATCAGAATATCTTCAGTTTCCATGATTTTTTCTCCGAGTACAGCCCTGCTGTCGTCTCCCGCGAGCCGGCGCAGTTGCTGTGCGGCCCGGGCGTGCGCAGAGGATAGCAGGCTGAGCTTCCCTAAGCAACTGCGCGTCTACGAGCCGCGTGTTATTGCAGGTACGGTCGAACTGCGCCGTGCAGGGCTAGTGCCTCAACCGAGCTCAGTTGAGACGTCTCCTGGGAGCGCCACGCGCCAGCGTGGCTTCCGGAGCCGGGCTGGAGCCCGGCGCTCCCAGGGGGCAGCACCTGGCACAACAGCTCGGTGAAGGCACTAGGAGAGAAGGAAAGCCGTGGCATGAGGCGCTGCGCGTCGCGAGCCGAGACAGCGTCCATCTACTCAGGCATGACATGTTGTGGCAGGCAGCACATGCCGTCATCATGAACCTACCGCCGCCAACGGTGGTGGTCTAACTGAGGGCCGGCACAAGGAAGAAAAAAAATGGCTCTTCTCTCCTCAGCCCGAAGCGCGTACCCTACAACCTCTGGGCAAGGGGCCGCACACTAGGCCCGCATACCACACAGCAGCAGAGACGAAGGTGACCCCCCATGGATTTTGCTCCTGCATCCCTGCGCCTTGAGCATCTCTGGCAGTCGGCAACCCTGGCCGCCACCCGCCACTGGGAACCCTTCCACCCTGGCATCGACATCAGCCGTCTCTACGGGGATGGCCAGACGGGTGCTGCCGCGGCCTTCCTGCGCTACCAGCCTGGGGCCTCCGTCGCCCTGCACCGGCATGTCGGCTATGAGCACGTCTTCATCCTGGCGGGCGCGCAGACCGACCACAACGGCGTGCATGGCGCTGGGACGCTGGTGATCAACCCGCCGGGGAGTCGGCACCGGGTGGTCAGCGAGTCCGGCTGTCTGGCTCTGGTAATCTGGGAGCAACCGGTGGTCTTTGAGGAGTGAGGGCTGAGAGCGTCAGCATCTGTACACCATTCTCGTCGCTCTCACACATTTTTCGTCACTTGCCTGACAATTTTGTTCCATGCCTCTACAACCTCAAGTCCCAGCGTACGTCTAACTACATATGGCTGCGCTGCTTAGGCCACCGTGTGGTCTTGGCACAGGACTTGCTTTTCCCTCCATAGAGAAGCACTCCCATGGCGGGGGTCGCGGGCAATAGAAGGGGGGAAGCATGGAACGCAGCCAAGGTCTCCAGCGTCTAGCCTACGTTGGGGCAGGACTGTGGATGATGGCGAGTGTGGGGATGGCCGACGCGCAGGGCACGTCAGCAACGAGTACAGCAGCGGCCAAGGTCGAGGCTCCGGCGCCAAGTCTCCCGGCGTATTTTAAGGCAGAAAATGACCCGCAGAAACCTGCCTGGCCCGATCCCACGGGGGCGGCCTCTGGGGTCTGGGCCACGCCTGCCGGGGATGCCAAGGGCGATATCCCGGAGCAACTCAAAACGGCAGATTTGTACGACCGTATCCTCCATAACATGTACGCCATCAACTATGTGTGGGTACTCATTGCTGGCGCCATGGTTATGTTCATGCAGGCCGGGTTTATGCTCGTAGAGACGGCCCTGTGTCGTGCGAAAAATGCCTCGCATACCTCCGCCATGAATCTGATGATCTATCCTCTGGGCGCGGTGGCGTTTTGGGTCTACGGCTTTGCCATTGGCTGGGGCAACTGGTGGAATGGCCCGGTGCCGCCGGGCTGGTATCCCTCACTGGGCCCAGGGCTGGCTATTTTGAATGACGGTTGGGGCCTGGGGGCGGCGGTCGATGCCGCCGGGAAAGCCACCGGGGCATTTACCTACGGCTTGGTCGGCTTAAAGGGCTGGTTTCTCAATAACGTGGGCGACACCGGCGTTATGGTGATGTTCTTCTTCATGATGGTGTTTATGGACACCACGGCCACCATCCCCACTGGCGCCATGGCCGAACGCTGGGCCTGGAAGAATTTTTGTCTGTATGGCCTGTGGATAGCGCTGCCGTATTGTCTGTTCGCCAACTGGGTCTGGGGTGGCGGCTGGTTGGCACAGGGTGGCGTGAATTGGGGCCTTGGACATGGAGCGGTGGATTTCGCCGGCTCCGGTGTGGTGCATGCCATGGGCGGGGTGATTGGACTCGTTGGGGCGCTCATCATCGGCCCCCGGCTGGGCAAGTTTAACGCCGAAGGACGCCCGCAGGCCATGCCGGGGCATAGTGTCATGATGGTTGTCGCCGGCACGTTTATCCTGGCGTTCGGTTGGTTTGGTTTTAACCCAGGCTCGACACTGGCGGGCACAGACTTGCGTATTAGCTTTGTGGTGGTCAACACCATGCTGGCGGGCAGCGTCGCGGCCATCGTCGCCATGGTCGTGCTGATGCTCAAGGGCCTCAAGCCTGACCCCACCATGTGCTGTAACGGCATGCTGGCCGGTCTGGTGGCCATTACGGCGCCTTGTGCCTTTGTCACCCCGATGAGTGCGGCAATTATTGGGGCTATCGCTGGCTGGCTGGTGGTCGAGTCGGTGTTTTTCTGGGAACGGCGTGGCATCGACGATCCGGTGGGCGCCATCTCGGTGCATGGCGTCAATGGCGTCTGGGGTGTGCTGGCGGTGGGCATCTTCGCCAATGGGGAGTACGGCGCAGGGTGGAATGGCGTGGTGCGTGAGGAGTTTGTCAAACTGTATGGCTCTGACGGAGTGCGCGGGCTGCTCTACGGTGACGTCTCGCAATTGACCATGCAGGTGATTAATGCCGCGGTCGTGGTCGTGTTTGGCTTGATCATGGCGTATGTCGGCTTCAAAATCAGCAACCTAATTACGCCGATCCGGGTCAGCCGCGAGATCGAGATCGAAGGGCTTGACGGGCCGGAGATGGGGGTGATGGGCTATCCCGACTTCCAGTTTAATCCGTCCTCGCAGCGCCACACCATGGGGCAGTTCAATCCTTCGACGCAGGGCTCTGCCCCCGGGCCGAGCGGCATGCGATAAGCCAGAACGAGCCGCAGGGCCATCCCTGCGGTGCTTCCCCCAGGACACTGGAGGGAGCGCGGCATAGTGCTGTGGTAGGCGGTCTGTGCTACCATCCTATCACAGGATATGCCGCTACGGCGACAAGGCTCCCGAGGAGAACACGCAGTGAAGAAAATTGAAGCGATTATCAAGCCCTTCAAGTTAGACGAAGTGAAAGAAAAGCTCAACGCCTCGGGCATCCAGGGGATGACTGTCAGTGAGGTGCGGGGCTTTGGGCGGCAACGGGGCCATACGGAATTGTATCGTGGCGCTGAATATGTCGTTGACTTTCTCCCTAAAACCAAGATAGAAATTGTCGTACCTGACCACCTGGAAGAGATGGTTATTGACACGGTGATGGCCGCGGCCCAGACGGGTAGTATTGGCGATGGGAAGATCTTCGTCACCCCCGTGGAGGAGGTCATCCGCATCCGGACCGGAGAGCGCGGCGAAGAGGCGATCTAATGCCAGCGCCCATGAGGGCTGCGCCGCAGATAGAGGGCGTGTATCGAAGAGGAGAACGCGCATGACGCCCAAAGAAGTAGTCGAATTTGCCAAGAGTAAAGGGGCAAAGATCCTGGACCTACGGTTTATGGATTTTCCCGGCTTGTGGCAGCACCTCAGTGTCCCCATTGCCGAACTCTCGGAAGATCTGTTTGACGAAGGGCACGGATTTGATGGGTCGAGTATCCGTGGCTGGCAGGCCATCAACGCCAGCGACATGCTCATTATTCCCGATCCCACTACCGCCATCATCGATCCGTTTTTCAAAGATCCGACGCTGGTGATGATTTGTGATGTCGCTGACCCGATTACGCGGGAGAGTTATAGCCGCGACCCGCGCAATATCGCTAAGAAAGCCGAAGCCTACGTCAAGACGAGCGGTGCGGCCGACGTGGCGTACTTTGGGCCGGAAGCCGAATTCTTCATTTTTGATGATATTCGCTACGACAGCACCGAGCATTCGTCGTACTACTACGTGGATTCCATCGAGGGGCAGTGGAACTCTGGACGGCAGGAAGGACCGAACCTGGGGTACAAGCCGCGCTACAAAGAAGGCTATTTCCCGGTGCCGCCGCTGGACAGCCAGCAAGACATTCGCTCAGAAATGGTCTTGCTCATGGAAGAAGTCGGTATCTACGTAGAAACGCACCATCACGAAGTGGCCACTGCCGGGCAGGCCGAAATCGACATGCGTTTCGACTCGTTGGTGAAGATGGCCGACAAGCTGCAATGGTACAAGTACATTATCAAGCAAGTGGCGCATCGTCACAACAAAACGGCGACGTTTATGCCCAAGCCGCTCTTCAACGACAACGGCAGCGGTATGCACACGCACCAGAGCCTGTGGCGCGATGGTAAGCCGCTGTTTGCGGGCGACGGATATGCCGGTGTGAGCCAGATGTGTCTGTACTACATTGGTGGTATCTTAAAACACGCGCCAGCCCTGTGCGCCTTCGTAGCGCCGACGACGAACTCGTACAAACGCCTCGTGCCTGGCTTCGAGGCGCCCGTCAACCTGGCATACTCCAGCCGCAACCGCAGCGCCGCGGTGCGTATCCCGATGTATTCACCGAGCCCGAAGGCGAAACGCATTGAAGTGCGCTTCCCCGACCCGGCATGCAATGCCTATCTGGGCTTTGCCGCCATGCTCATGGCCGGTCTGGATGGTATTGAGAACCGCATTGATCCGGGCGAGCCGCTGGACAAAGACATTTACTCGTTGAGCCCGGCGGAACTGAGCAAGGTGCCGTCGGTGCCTGGTTCCCTGGAAGGGGCGCTGAGTGCCCTGGAAAATGACCACGAGTTCTTAACCAAGGGCGATGTCTTTACCCAGGATGTCATTGAGACCTGGGTGGAGTACAAACGCAGTCGGGAAATCGACCCGGTGCGTCTGCGGCCCCATCCCTACGAATTCAAGCTGTATTACGATATTTAACCTGTTTGTACACCTGGAGCAGGGTCATGCCACGGCGTGATCCTGGGGCCTCTCCCTCCCCTGTGTGCCCTAGAGCTGCGGCCCCTCCCACGAGAGCTCTGGCAGCCAGCCAAGCGGGGCGACCAGCCGGTCGCCCCGTCACACACACGCTAGAAGATCAGTGCGTCGTGCCGCAACTTTTTGGCCGATGCCCAGCCGTTTTTAGCCTCGGCGCGGCACTTGGTCATTCCCCCCGGTCTGGCCATTTTTCTGCTGATCTGTGGTTGTAAGGCGCGGGCGAACTTGCTGGCCGATGGAGAGCAACGGAAGAAGATCCTCGCGGCTATCGCCAGCTACTGGCGGCCTCATGAGGAGGCTCAGGACGTGTGGCGTGGTCGTGGGGCGGTCGAGGTGATCTCAGCGACGTGTCGTCGTCGAACGTTTCATGGTTGGACATGACTCGACGCCTCCTCGATAGGAACGTACCGAGCGAGGCGCCGTTGACGCCGTGATGCGACTGGACAAGCGCATGTTAGTGGTGATGGTCCAGGACCGTCACGCCGGCCCGGGCGCAGCTCAGGTCGTTGTCGTTGGTGGCGGCTCCGGCCACGCCGATCCCGCCGATCGTCGCAGCTCCGAAATCGCCCATAATCGCCAGGCCGCCGGCTCCGGCCATAATCTTGCCCTTGCTCATGACCGTGAGGCTGTGATGCGCCAGCCGGGTCGTGTCCGTGTTGATGTCGTAGAGCGTGGCCGTGTACGCCTTGTTCAGCGCCAGCTCGGTTGACCAGGGCGTGGCGCCGTCCATCCGCGACATGGCGATCGGGATGCCCGAGCCATCGACGACGACGACCGAGACCCGGTAGCCCATCCGTCGTGCGTACGCCTCAGCTTCGTGGATCATCTCCATCGCCGTGTGGTACGAGAGCTGCTCGACCTCGTCCTTCGTCGCGCGGAAGAACGCGGCGTTGTCTTCCTCGGCCTTGAGGTGCTGGTCAGGCAGCTCGATGTCCAGGAAGACCGCGTCGACCGGGCAGACGATCACGCACTGCTCGCACTCGATGCAGACGTCGGGGTCGATGTAGAACTGGGGTGCCTCGGGCGTGGTGTGGATGCAGGCCACCGGACAGACCTCAACACACGACCCGTCCCGAATGCAAATCTCGGTGATGACGTAGGCCACCGTTGCCCCTCCTAACCGTCAGCCTCCATTGGCAGATCGGTGAAGATGATGTCCGCGATGTGGATCTTGGTGCCGTACTTCGGCACCGTCAGCTTGCCGTCGCCGTTCAGCTTGCCCAGCCCCGCCGCCACGGCAAGATGCTCGCGCTCCGCACGCGGCACGTCGCTCTTCATCGTCGCGCGGAACCCCATCTCCCGAATCCACGAGGCGACGATGAAGGTGACGAACTGCCCGGCTTGAACCGCCGCCTGCCCGCCCGGGCCGGGCGATATGTACGGGTCGTACTCTGCACGCACCCCCGTCACCATAGCGTACGGGTAGCCCCGCGCAATCTCCCGCGTCTGCTTGCCGAGATCCGCGATCCCAACGAGCTGCCCTCCCAGATACAGGGTCAGCTCTTTGGTGTGCCGCGCGGTCACGTTCGGGGAGTGTAGCTCAGACTGGGTCGGGAAGATGTTGCCCTCCGGTGCCTTCGCAACAATTTCCGTGATCATGTTGCGGACGTCGTTCGGCGGCCTGTTGATGAAGTCTTCCCAGTACTGATCGTTCTTTCCGCTCAGCCGGCGCAACGGAGCCTGGAGGGCTCCGCACAAGCGTGACAGACCCCGGGATAGGCGTGCCATGCCTAGCCCCGCTTGACGAAGACGTCGGTCTGCTTCTTGATCGGGGCGTAGAATCCGACGTCGCCTACGGGGATTATCTGCGGCTCCTTATGGTTGGCAGTGCAGCTGGGATCGGTACAGTTGTGCTCGCCCACCTTGAGGCCGGTGTCGTAGCCCAGGAACTTGACGCGCCGGGACGGGAACTCACCCCAGAACGTGTCGTCAATCCACTTCAGGGCGTGGACGACGGGCGGACGGGCCTTGATCGGGGTCATCTTGAGGAGCGTGCCGCCGACGCGCCGCCACCAGGAGTCCGGCTTGGTGAATGGGCAGACGGCGACGCAGGTCAGGCAGCTGCCGTAGTGATCGGCCACGTACGGGCGGACCTTGTAGCAGGTCAACCAGTTGATCTTGTACTTCTCGATACCATTGTAGACGACCTTCGGGCCAAACGAGATACTGTTCGTCGGGCAGTTGTTGGCGCACTTGCGGCAGACCTTGCAGAAGTCCTCGACGCCCAGGTCGATCGGGCCGTCCGCGATCAGTGGCATGTCGGTCAGGATCGGGTCCGGCATGTGGATACGGGCGCCGAAACGCTCGGAGATCATCATGCCGTTGCGGCCAAGCTCGCCGAGGCCGGCGGCCAGGCCAGCGCCCTGCGGGTTCACGGCACCACGGATCGCCGTGTAGCCCATCTCCTTGATGTACCCTTCGAGTGCCTTCATCAGCATCGCGTTTTTCATCGACGTGTGGTGGTACGACATGTCGCCGATGTGATGACGATGCGCCTGGAGGGTGTCATGATCCCAGGCGACCGTCGTCTGGATCACGAACGGGAACCGCTTCGCCAGCGCGTCAGGCGTCATCGACTGGTACGTGTCCTGCGCCTCGCCGTCCTGGACGTAACGCGAACCTGACGCGTACATGAAGGCCGGGTGGGCGGCCGCGATGCCGACGAGGTCCGCACCGAGGTGCTTCGCCACCTTCTTGATATGCTTCGAGAGCGCCTTCGGGTCGACGACGCCCGGCTTCTTCGGGTTGATGACGCCCTTGGACGTCGCATTGGTGTGCGTATTCAGGAAGTTACGCTTATCGGCGGCGTGGCTACTGTCCGTGGCGCGCATCAGCGGATCCTTGGCCACCGTCTTGGTGTACCAGTTATTCATCGCCTTGCCGAGCTCGCCGCGGATGTTCTTGGGGTGCGGGCCGTCGTTGACGTCGACGTTCGTGACCATGCCCACCATGGTGACCGTGCGGCCGAGGTTCGGCACGGTCCGCGGCGTCCCGTCCGGCGCGACCAGCGGAGAACCGATGTCCGTCGAGACGCGATCGGCCTCGTGGACGGCAGTCGCCTTTGCCTTCTTGGCCTCGTGCGCGCGCCTCGCGAGGACACGCTCGTCGACCGCCGCCGCCTCCGGTCCAGTGGGCGCCTGTTGTTGCTTCACCTTGGGGCTGTCCATCAACTCGATCGTCTGTGCCATTTCGGTCTGCCCTCCGGGGCATCGGCCCGCCTGCGTGACCGATGCCGTGATTGAGAACCTACGCCGTCCAAACGCGGCCTGGTGGTGTATCTTATGTACAGTTCAGTGTGGGCCTAGTATAGATCGCTGATGGACGAAACGTCGTGCCGTATATATTGCGCCGCCCTCTGGGGCGACATCGTGACCGGCGCGAGCGCGACTGCATCGTGGCTCAGCCGAACCTATGAATTGCCGCTTCGGCGCAGCGGTGGTCCTGTTCGTCGGTGCCGCCAGCGACCGCCAGCGCACCGCCGTCTTCGAGCGGGATGGCGCCGCCCCCAGCCATCACCTTACCGCCGCTGGACACGATCAGACTCTGGAACCAGGCCTGACCGGCCACGCCGCTCAACTCCTGCGTCGGCTGCTTGAAGCTGACGGCGGTATACGCCTTGTTCGTCGCGATATCGACGCTAATCGGGCGGGCGCCGTCCATCCTCCCAAGCGCGATCAGCCGGCCGCTCTCATCCACGACGACCGCCGTGACCGCAAGGTCGATGCTCTCTGCCTCAGCGTGCGCGGCCTGCACGAGCTGCATGGCCTTCTCGATGGAGATAGACATTGTCGCTCTTGTTCCTCCCTATGAGCGCGGCCTTCGCACCCCTATGCTGCGCCGTTTCTTCTCGTAACGTTTTGGTACACCTTTTCGTCTACCCGATCAACCCCCGTCGATGGAGGTCAGATTTCGGCCCTCACCGGCACCGGATCAGTGTCGCCATACGCCGACCTCAGGGCACGCCAGCCCGAGATGATCCCGCCGTGTAGTTCCGGCGTACTCCTCGCGGTCGACGCCGCACCGCTAGAGCTCCGAGATCACCATCTGCACGAACTCCTCGAAGGTGCCGGGCAGATAGGGCTGTCCGAACGACGAAGCCGTTGCAGACCCGCTCGGTGAACCACTCTTCCAAACGGTCGGCGATATCCTTTGGGCTGTCGACCCAGGAATTCTCCAACCGCCCCCTGCCGGTGTAGTGCATGAAGCCGCGAACGGTCGGGTTATGCTTGCCGCTTAGCTGGAGGACACGGTCGCAAGACGATAAGTTGCACCTTAGCAGAATCTCTGCCCGGCTGTCAAGCGCAATCACCCAGGCCGCTTACCACCCGTCAATTTCTCTTGAACGGTGCGGAATTACATATGATGCAAGGAGTCTTCACACATTCTGGAGGCTACGATGACGCAACACTTCGCGCTGATCAAGGCCATTGAGGATTGTGACTACTCCAAGACGTGAACGCCGGGGCTTCTAGGGACACGTCCCAGAGCCTGTAGTCCCAGGATCAAGATGTTTACGACGGCGTTATGGTCTCGGTCGAGTGTTAACCCTACAGTACGCGCGCGTGTATACGCTCCGCCAGCGTTTTCTGCTGGCGATGGCCACACCGGCTGCAATTTTGCGAGGTGTACGCGGGGTGAATCGCGATGAACGCACGACCGGTAGCTCCACAGTGAACCGTAGTCCCCACACCACCGCTCCATCAGGCGCGTGAACGCCTGCGAGGGACGCCCACGTTGTATGGGAGGTGTCCAGCGCGGCGGTGGCTTAGCTCGACTTTATCCAATTATGCGGCAGAGCAAACCGCATCCATGAAGCGTGCGAGCAATGCGCGCGGCATTTTTCTCATGTCGGTCTCCTGTGGGGACGTGGAAAAAGGGAGAGGATCCCCCAAGTGCCGCCGCACCAAG
>SXND01000065.1 GCA_005777235.1 Pseudomonadota bacterium | reverse complement strand
TGCGCACTCTCGCCGAACGCACCGTCGAAGCCCTCTGGAGCGCCATTGGTAAGATCTATGATGCGGTCACCCCATCCCATTGCAACAACTTCTTCTATAAAGCCGGATATGCAGTGCGTAAATTATGAAAATGCTCTAGCGGTGATGCCACCTGGCACGACCTCACCGCCTTGACGTTCCACTATGAGACCCAGCCACTCCCAACGTGGTTGGGCTGGTACGTGCATCAATTGCCGGCCTCCTGGCATCGTGCCTCGACTTTCCTGATGTTCGCGATTGAGCTAATTGTGCCCTGGGGGGCCTGTGCGCCCCGGCCACTGCGCCGGGTGGCCTGTGGGCTCCTCGTGGCCCTGCAAGTCGTGATTGCTGCCACGGGCAATTATGGTTTTTTTAACCTGCTGATTCTGGGCCTGTGCCTGCTCCTGTGGGATGACGAGGCCTGGTGGCCATTCCGCTGGCGCGGGCAACGGGCCCAGACGCCCGATACGGCCCAGCCACGACGGTGGCCGACGTGGTGCGTGGCGCCGGTAGCGCTCATCGTCTTCCTACTTAGCCTGCCCCATGTCCTGGGTAGCTTCCGCTGGCAGCTCACATGGCCACAACCCATCGCCACGGTCTTACAGTGGACAGCCCCCTGGCGCACGGTCAATCCCTATGGGCTGTTTGCCGTGATGACGACGTCGCGTCCCGAAATCATGCTCGAGGGGAGCAATGATGGCAAGACGTGGGTGCCCTATGCCTTTGCCTGGAAACCGGGAGAGATAAGGCAACGCCCCGCCTTTGTGGCGCCCTACATGCCACGGCTGGATTGGCAGATGTGGTTTGCCGCCTTGGGGACGGCGCAGCGTCACCCCTGGGTGGAGCGGCTGATGGCACAGATATTGCGTGGGAATCCAGCCGTGCTAGGGTTACTGGCCTACAATCCGTTTCCTGATGCCCCGCCCCGCATGCTACGGGCTATGGTATATCAGTATCACTTCACGGATGTCACCACGCTCAGGGCCACCGGAGCCTGGTGGCGCCGGGAACGCCAAGGCCTGTACCTCCCCGTCATGTCGTTACAGCGTTGATCGACCTCGTGCCACGACACGTTACACCACGTCTGGGGGGTGATACAGCAGGCGCTCGGGATGGGTGTAGACCTGAAAACTCTGGCGCCGGACATAGCCAATGAGCGTGATACCGAGTCGTTGAGCCGCTTCGATAGACAACGTGGTGGGGGAGGTGCGCGAGATCAGAAACGGTGTGCCCATGTGCGCCCCTTTGCGGAGCATCTCGGACGAAATCCGCCCGCTGGTCAGCAGGAGATGCCCCCGTGTGGGGATACCTTGCTGCAAGGCAGCACCAAGAATTTTGTCTAACGCATTGTGTCGTCCGACATCCTCGGCTTGCAACAACACCTGCGCCGTATCACTCAGGGCCGCGGTATGAATGCCACGCGAGGCGTTGTACAACACCGCGCCATCGAACATCTGCTGCATGAGGGGAAAGATCTGCGCTGGGGTCAGACTCGGCTCCGCGGGGACGGGCGCCTCCGCGGTCAAACGCAGGGTAAACGTGAGACCCATGCCGCACCCCGAGGTGAACACGCGCCGTGTCGGTTTCACCACCGCGTAGGGCAGGATGACCTCGACGACGCCATGTTCGCTGTCGATATCCAGCTCACGAATATCCTCGATGCTGTGGATAAAACCTTCAAAGGCCAGAAAACCAATCGTCAGGCAATCGAGTTGCTCAGGGGTACAGAGTAGCGTGGCAATTTCTGTGCCGTTGACGATGATGGTCAGCGGTTGTTCGCGCACCACAGGGCGCTCGATGTGCTCAAAGTGCCCATGGTCATAGCGATAGATGTGTGACATGCCTGCTACTCTTGGTGTCGGGCCTACACGCCTCGTGCCAACACAGCGGGGAGCCCGGTAAGGTCTGGGAGAATGACATCGGGGCGCTCGTGTCCCGTGGCCGCCTCCGCGTCGGCACGCGTTGCAATGCCGGTGAGCACCAGCACCGCGAGACAACCAAACGCCCTCGCCGCGGCAATGTCGGTATCCAGACGATCCCCCACGCCCACCATATCCGCCGGAGCGACACCCCACGCTTCCGCCACGAGGGCCAGGCCCGTGGTTTGGGGTTTGCCGATGAGCAGGGGTTCCACCGCCGTAGACGTCCGTAACACCGCCACAATCGCACCGCCACCGGGAGTGGTCGTGGTGAGGGTGTCTGGATAGGCGGCATCGAGATTGGTGGCGATGAACAGGGCACCATGTTGGATGGCATAGTGCGCCTGCCGCAGCTTTTCGTAGGTGAGCCCCATGTCCAGCCCTACGACCACATGCGTGGCGTCCTCGTGCGTGGAGACCACCGTCAAACCCGCGTCTCGCAGCTCGCGGATCATGCTCGGGGTGCCCACCGTGAGGACACGCGCCTCGGGCGCATGCTTGGTAATGTAGAGCGCCGTCGTGTAGGCTGAGCCCCAGACTTCTTCGGGCACACAGGCAAACCCCATGCGCGACACCTTGGCGGCGAGTTCTTCACGATGCAGACTGGCATTATTGGTAATGAAAGCCACCTGCACACCCTGCTGGCGCAGGGCCTTGAGCGTGTCAATGGCTCCAGGCAGCGGTGACTCCCCACGGTATAACACCCCGTCCATATCCAGCACCACATGTTTGATCACCGCTCCATCCTTCTCCCAGGCGTATGTTGCCCTCTCCACACCGGCCCAGCGGCGTGCGGCACGCCCGACGCGGCCGTGGGCGTGCTGTGCGTGGTACACCGTGTTTAGTAGTCGTCCCGTCCGCCGCCGCTCTCATCGTCACGCCGTCCGCCACCATCGCGCCGTGGCTCGCGGGGGCGGGCTTCATTGACTGTGAGGGCGCGGTTTTGCAGCGAGGCGCCGTGGAGGGCCGTGATGGCGGCACGGGCTTCCTCACTCCGCGGCATTTCGACAAAGCCAAACCCACGCGAGCGCCCCGTAAAACGATCCATAATTAGGTGGACTGTATCGACGGTGCCATGCTGCTCGAAAAGTGCACGCAAATCCTCCTCACTTGCCGTGAATGCGATATTGCCCACGAAGATATTCATAGAAACCTCTGGACTTTCACTCTGCAGACCCACGTCCATGTGTCGTCGTCGTCTTGACACAGCAGGAGTCCCGGCCCCATGCACACGCGCCACGCCTTGCGCGGTAGGTACGGGCAAAGACTACCACGCTGCTGCGCCGACACCATCTGGCTTCGGCTCGACATCCCAAAGGGTACCGTAACATTGTCGCAGAGGCTGCCGACGTGGGCAAGATGAAACCGTGCGGCGTGGAGGAGAATTTTCGCCGGTGCTCCCGTGGGGCCTCACTCATCTAACATGGTCAACGTGGCCGGTCGTGCTAGGCCAGCGGGCTTCCAACGCCACAGACGCTGCCACCAGGAGCGCCGCTGGTACACGCGGGCCATGTACTGCTGCACAGCGTAGTCCCACTCCCGGGTTTCAATGTCTAAGGTCACCGGTGTGCTCGGCTGGGCGGTGATGGCCACGTATCCGCCGCCGCCCTGGAACACCAGACTGAGATTGGTCTGGGACTGCACCGTCAAGCCCAGCCGGCTGGGACCAAAGTCGGCCAGCGCCTGTTCCAGCGCTTGCCGCGGCGTCAAATCGGTCACCACCTCATAGCGCATGGCTATGCCTCCTGGTTAGCCCGAGGCGCGTGCCTGGGCGGAGAAGAGCCCTTGCTCGCGTAGCGTCTGCAGATGCGCCGGTGTGTAGCCCAGCCAGTCCGTCAAGACGCGCTCCGTGTGTTCGCCAATAGCGGGGGCGGGTTGCACAGGCAGGCGCTCGTGCGCACTCAGCGTCATACCCTGACGCGCTACTGGAATCTCACCCATACCCGGTTGGGTGACACGCGGGAACATGCCGCGCGCCTGGGCGTGGGCGTCGTGCGCCAAGTCATCCACCGTGCTGACTTTCTCAAACGGTAAGCGGAACTCCTGCGCGGTGGCGAGCACGTCCGCCGTCGTATGGGCCAGGGCCCACGCGGTGACATACGGCATGAGGACGCTACGATGGGTGTGCCGTGAGGCATCGGTGCGAAAGCGCGCATCGTCGAGAAGCTCGGGATGGCCAATCATGGCGCATAGCCGTGGGAACATGTTGCCAATGCAGTTGAAGATCACAAACCCGCCATCCTGGGTTTGGATACAGTCACCTAAGGCAAAGATCAGCGCGTTGCCCTGCTGATGGCGTGGTGTGCCATTGAGCAGCGCCTCGGCAATGAGGCCATAACTGCCGACAAAGGCGCTCACCGTCTCCATCAACGACACTTCGACGCACTGCCCCTGGCCGGTACGCTCGCGTTCGTACAGGGCAGCCATGATGCCAAAACTGCCATACAGGGCGGTACTAAAGTCTACGTACGGCAGGTGATTCAGGAACGGCTCACCCGTGCCGTTGCACGCCATCGCCCCACTGCGTGCCTGGGCTAAGCCGTCAAAGGCTACCCGCTCCGCATCCGGCCCATCAGCACCGTAGCCGGTAATCGACAGGATGATTAAACGAGGATTGAGGAGCAGTAAGCGCTCGGCGCTGAGACCAAGATCACGGGCCGTACGGGGCGAATAGTTCTGGATGAGAATATCGCTCTTGCTGATAAGCTCGTCGAGGAGCTGACGACCGGCCTCGGCAAACATGTCGAACGCCACTGAGCGCTTGCCGCGATTGAGCGTCACAAAATACAGGGACTTCCCGTCCACATACGGCCCACGGTCACGGTCTGGCTCGGGACGTGGCCGCTCGACACGCACCACTTCTGCCCCTAAATCGGCGAGTACTTGCCCCGCATACGGGGCGGCGATAAAGCGCCCCAGATCGAGGACGCGAATCCCAGCAAGGAGTGGCGGTTTCATGGACGGTGGTGCTCCTCAGGTGTGGCGTAGTGTCTCGCATGTCGTCGGCGCTGGCCAGTGCCCTGGCCGTGGGATGTGGCGAGACTCTAGCAGAGCCGTGCTCTCCTGCGCAAGCAGTCGACGCGGATTGCCACACGGAGGCCCCGATGGCCCTGGGGAACGCGCCGCACCATTTTCCAAGACGCCTCCCCAGCCTACGCGTAGCTCCACTCGCTGCCCGCTGACGTCCGCCGGGCGGCGCGTGCCATCATGCCATGCCGGACGGCTGCGCTGGGGGGGCATGTCCACGCGTGCCCCGAAGGCCACGTCGCGCGCATCTGGTAGCACTCGTCAGGCAGGGCTCGGTCAGATGACGCAGAGCCGGCGGGTAGCACCTCGACGCAGCACGATACGGCTCCTCGGCATGTTGCCTCAACGCCAGGCGTCAGCTGCTGCCGGAAGCGGGGACGTCGCGCAGGCTGTAAGCCGTTGCTGGCACGCGATTGTGAGAGACTGGAAGAGCTCTTGGAGTTATGTCACGACTAACGTATAGGCAATGCAAACGGCCTTTGTCTCCGACTGCTGCCCTGCCGCTAAAAGATCAACTCTCGTCAACAACCCAGAGAACATGCAGGACTCCGAACACGCCCTTCCCCGAGGCCACGGCTCCTCCGGAGGGAGGCACCGGTGCCGCTGGCCCTCTTCCCGGTCGATGTGTCAGCACGCCGTCCAGCCATGCCGCGTACCCGCCGCCTACGTACCACGCCGCGCCCGGTACGCTCCGCGCCCCAGCCTTCGCCCGCGTGGCGGGGCAGCTTGGGACCATGCCTTTGTCCAAGCCGCCTTCGTGGGGCGACTGATCAATCAGCGGCGGTGCTATCCGGCGGCGCTGCGCCAAGTGCTGGCGCGGAATCTGAGCCTCCGGCATCGGGCAGGCTATACCGGGGACACGGTGACGCAAGTGCGAGCGGCACGGGCGCTGCGGCGCCCCCTAACTCAGCGGCTCTCAGAGCGTTTGAATCAGTCCTCCCTCATGCGGCTCTCAGAGAGCGTTTGAATCAATTCCCCCTCGCGTCTACGTCCCCTCGCGTCTCTCATATTCCCCCTCACACATATCCCCCTCACAGCGTCTGATGCGCCTGTGGCCTACTGCGGCCTTGGTGCCTTGACACACACACGCGTGGACCTCCATTGGTCCACTGGGGAGCACAGCGTCATTGAGGGTGACTTGCCGGCGGGCGCCAAGTACCGCGTGCATCGGCAGCCACCCAGCCGAGAGCCATGATGCCTTGTGCCTCAGGGCATGTATGGTGTCTACGACGACTCACCGCCGCGGCGTGCGGGCCAGTTGCTCCATCTCCAGCGCGAACCACATGGCCATCGACCCACCACGGTCGTCGCGGCCAAAAATGGCTGGCCGGTCAATGTAGGCCTGGACGCTGGTCTGCACCCCCGTGTTGGTACAACAGTCCACCAGGCCCCCCGCATCGTCGATACGCTCCGCCACCCCGTGCCAGGCCCGCTCGAGGGCTGGACGGTATGCAGCCTCTACCCAGCCACGCCGTAGAGCACGGGCCAGCGCATAGCCGAACATACACGTGACGGTGAACTCCTGATATGAGCCTGGCACATTGAGTACCTGCGGGAGCATGCCCGAGGGCAGTTGCCGCTGCCGCAGGGCGTCGAGATGGCGCACGTGCAGGGCCAGGAGGGTCGCGTAGTCGGCATGCTCGGGGGGCAGGAAGCTCAGCGTCTCGCTGAAACCCAAGAGGGCAAAGCCATTCCCACGGCCCCAATAATATGGCGCTGAACGACAGTGCCAGAACAGGCCGTCGTCTTGTTGAATGCGTGCCTCGAGCAGAAAGCGGGTGAGCAGATCGACATAGCGCCACTCCCCAGTGAGCCGGAAGGCGCGACTCAGCATTGCCCCGTTCATGAACATATCTTCGGTGCGAAAATCGGGATCCGAGGGTGGTGGCGCTCCACCCTCCACGCCAGCGCGATAGCGTTCCGCCACGTGGATCACCAGATCGGCATAGCGCCGATCACGTGTCACTTCGACCAATTGCATGCCCCAGATGAGTCCCGCCATGGCTGAGGGTGCGGCGGGTTCCTTGAACATGGGGAGCTTCCCCGCCACATAGGGCTCGACAAGATGTACGATGCTGAGCACGGGGTCGTCATACGTCGGATCCATCCGTGCCAGGCGTAGGCGTGCACTGATCGACATGCCTTGGGTATACACCACGGGTTCCAGCGTATGGCCATACACCGTCGCGAGCATACGGGCGATCTGGATGGGTGTCCGCGCCCGCCGCGCTTCCAGCCGCCGCCGTGCCGGCGAGGGCGACAGCGGGGTATGTTGCAGGCATGACCACAGCTGGTCGAGTGCGGTCGCGAGGCTTGCCGGGGGCGTGGTCAGACGCACGCCAGGGATGGAGCCCACCCCATTGGGGGTGAGACCATTGGACAGATCCGCCCCCAGCGCCGCGATGCAGGAATCCGCCGGTGCGACACGCACGGCGTGCAGCGCGGCGGTCAGGGGCAGAGCCGTGGCGGAGACTTCCCACAGGACGGCGGGGCCGGTGCGTACTTCGAGCACGAGATCGGGGGCTTGCAGGCCCACCCAGCGCCAGAGGTAGCGCTGTTCTGGGTTGTGCGGATCATCAAAGAAATGCTCCTGGGGTGGATAGCCCGTGGCGGGTTCTCCACCTACGCCGTTTTCCGGGGCCACGCCTTGGGCGAGGCCGTCCGGGTTGGCACATGGCACGGCGCTCAACGCCACGACGGCGTCAAGACGGTCGCGTTGCATGAGATGCGCCTCGAGGACTTGTGTCGCTAGCGCGACATCCTCCGGGCGTCCAGAGAGGCCACCCAGCAGCAACACCCGTGTGCGGAGTGTGGAGGAGACATAGGCCTCACGATGCACCAGGGCTGGGATGGGGGTCTGCGCCCGCGTCACGCCACAGGCATCGAGCGTCCAGAGGTCTGGCGCGCGCGCGACAAGCGCCTGCAGCGTCGCAGTAACAGAGAGGCTGTGGTGTTCCATGATACACTCCTGCAAGAGTTCGAGAGCCGAGGCGCGACCCTCTACCGACCGGAGGCCATGATGCGACGCTCTTGTGCCACAGCACCGCACCCATGTCGTGTGCTCATATCCATAACGCGTGCGGCCCCGTTACTCTCCCACCGTGACCTGCGCTTTAAGCTGGGCCAGGAGTTTCTCCCCGAGGCCAGGCACCTTCGAGAGGTCTTCGACGCTTTGAAACGGGCCATGTTGTTTGCGGTAGGCGACAATCGCCTTGGCTTTCATGGCGTCCAGGCCCGGCAAGACTTGCAGCGCCGCTTCATTAGCCCGATTGAGGTCCATCGGCTCCGTGGTCGCAGCGTTCCCCCCTGCCGTACTCATCTTGTCGGCGGCACTTCTCGCTTTCCGCAGCGTCGCAGCGGGTGTGCCTGACAGGCTGTCGGATTGATCCTGTGCGACGATCACGGTTGCGCTGAGCAAGCCAGCCATCGCGACAATGACGGCCACTTCCCCTAGACGACGTCTCATACTGTGCTCCTGTGTGGATGGCTCTCACTGGCTGAGCGCGAGCACCACGCTGGCGATCCCCTTATGGGGCCTCACCCTTGCCCGTGCCGCACTGCTCGGCTGCTACGTCACCTGCGTGGCGGCGCTCTCCTGGCATGCAGTATACCTTACACACTCGCGGGGCACACCGGCCATCTGGGGTGAGGGCCGCGATAGGCAGCGCGCGCCCCGCGTCAGGAGCCGCGCGCCGCCAGCCCGTGTCGTACCACATTGACAGGTAGGCTGTGGTGTTCCATGATACGCTGTTGTCCGAGTCCCGAGCTGAGGCGCTGCCGCAAGTCGTTTATAGACCGCGACACGCCACGACAGTCACACGGCTGATGCGGGGACAGCAGACACACAGGTCACGGCACGACGCAGAGAAGGGAAACACGGTGAAACTCTGTACATTTACGCACCAGGGACAGACGCGTATCGGCCTGGTCGAGGGGGAGGAGATTGTTGACCTCGCGGTGGCGGTGCCGACGCTGCCACAGGAGATGTCTGCGTTCCTCCGCGCTGGTCAGCCAGCGCTGGACGCGGCCCGGCAGGCACTGACCCAGCGTGCCGCCCGGCTGCCACGCAGCGCCGTCTGGCTCGAGGCCCCGGTGCAACGTCCCGGGAAGTTGCTGACTATTGGCATCAACTACAAAGAGCACGCCGCTGAGGCTGGGCGGGAGACACCGCCGCATCCGCCGCTGAATTTCCGCCTGGCGACCTGCATCAATGCACCATATGGCGATATGTGGCTGCCGAGTAAGTCAGAGCAGTTTGATTACGAGTTGGAGTTTGCGGCGGTCATCGGGCGCCGCTGCCGAGGCATCACCCGGGCGCAGGTCTCGCAAGTGGTGGTCGGCTACACCATTTTTAATGATGGCTCTGTCCGTGATTACCAGCGTCAGGTCAACAACAACCTGGGGAAATCCTGGGACACCCATGGTCCTCTTGGCCCCTGGATTGTGACGGCTGATGAGATCCCCGACCCCCATAACCTGGCGTTCCAGACCACCGTCAATGGTGCAGTGCGTCAGCACGACAACACACGTAACATGATCCACGACTGGGAAACGATGATTGAATACGCGAGCACGGCTTGGACGCTTGAGCCGGGGGATGTTATCGCGACGGGGACGTGTAGCGGCGTCGCCTTCGGCATGCAACCACCCCGTTGGCTGCGCGTCGGCGATGTGGTCCGCATGGAAGTCGAAGGCCTGGGTTATCTGGAGAACCGAGTCGTGCCAGAACCACCGGGGACCATGGGCTTCATCGGTTGAGACCGTTGGCTAGGCATGACGTGTAGATGAGGGGCAGGCATGGCACAACGCCGCAGGAAGAAACATACAACGCCGGAGATGTTCCAGCCAGAGCCCGTGCGCGGCACCATCACCATCGAGCGCTTGGCGCATGGCGGCTATGGGGTGGGCTATCTTAACGGCCTCGCGGTGTTCGTGCCCCGTACGGCGCCTGGGGACATCGTTGAGGTCGAGATGACAGAAACGAAACGGCGCTACGCCTTTGGCACGCTGCTAGCGCTGCAGCAGGCGTCACCCGACCGCGTCCCGGCTCCCTGTCCGCTGTATGACCGTTGCGGGGGATGCCATGTGCAGCATCTGCCGTATACGTACCAACTCGCCCATAAAACGACGCAGGTCCGGGAAGCTCTGGCACGCATCGGCAAGTTGCCGGACGTCCCCGTGGCCTCCATGCAGGAGAGCCCGCAGCCGTTTGGCTATCGCAATAAAGTGCTGTATCACTACGACTCGGCGCGCGGTGCCCTGGGGTTAGTGGCGCGGGGTGAGGGGCAGATCCTGGACATGCCCCATTGTCTGATCAATGACCCACGTGCAGATGCCATCATGGCGCGGATGCGCACCCTGCTGGAGACGTATCCCCTGCTGCAACGCGTGTTGCACCAAGTGCAAGTGCAAGTGGGCCAACGCACCGGGGAGAGCCTGGTCACCGTGTTTGTCCACACTGCGCCGCCGGCGACGCTTCTGCAGCAGCTGTGGGACGGTGTGAGGGATCGCGCCACAGGGTTATTTGTGCACGTCAAAGCCCGTGAGACTCCTGAGCTGTTCAGCGGCACCACCAGTCACGTGGCTGGCGCCACAGTCATCCATGAACAGGTGGGGCCCTGGCGCTTCCGTATTGAGCCCCAGGCATTTTTTCAGGTGAACACGGTGCAGATGGAGCACCTCTACGACCTGGTGTCCGAGGCGGCGGCCTTACAGGGGGATGAAATTGTGTTTGATCTCTACAGCGGGGGTGGCACTATCGCCCTCACCCTCGCCCCCTCCTGCCGTACTGTGCACGCAGTGGAATGGTCCCGCCAAGCCACGCTTCTGGCCACGCAGCAAGCAGCAGAGCTCGGTGTGAGCAATTGCCAATTTCGCACCGGGAAAGTCGAGCGTATTGTACAGCGCTATCTGGCCGAAGGTATCCGGGCCGATGTGGCGGTGCTCGATCCACCACGCGCCGGTTGCCTCCCGGACGCCTTGCAGGCCTTAGCGCTGATGCGCGTGCCGAGGCTGGTGTACGTCTCGTGCAGTCCTCCGACCCTGGCGCGGGACTTACGGGTGCTGCACGATCTCGGGTATCGCACGACGCATGTCCAGCCGGTGGATATGTTTTCGCACACGTATCACATTGAGTGTGTGGCGACGTTGGTGCGCGGGTAAGCACACCCCTCTCGCCTAGCGTGTCAGCTATCGCCGACGCAGGGCCGATGGAGTTCTACCCAAGGCACGCCATCCGCATGCTGGCACCGTCCTGATGTCCGGTGAGCTTATGCCCCTGCGCTAGGGGCACCGAGGCTTTCGCGCACTCTCGTCAGGAGGACGGCGCCACTCTCACAGGTGACGATCCACACGCCAATATCTGCCAGCACGGCAGTATCCTCGCAGGCCGTGAGTAGCGGGTAACGCAGCGCGAATACGGCAGCCTCCACGGCGCGGGACAGTTCGCTGCGTTGTTCATCCCCACCCTGGCGCAACGCACGGCTGATCCGCGCCCCTCCCTGCCCCGTGGAAGTGGGCAGCTATCAACAACTCCGTGAGGCGGGCGCAACGCACGGCTGATCCGCGCCCCTCCCTGCCCTTACCCCCCTACACATTCATCTTGACGGTTTTCAGTGACGCGGCAAGGAGCGTTTTTACGATTGTATAGGCTTATTGTGGGTAGCAAGAAAGGGCAAGCAAGCCAAGCTGGAAGACGCTATGAAAAGGTTTAGACATATTGGTGAGTTTTTTTTAATGCCGGGGAGTTTTTCCTGCACAAACTTGCCCAATAACACCAGTATGCTATACGCAAAGCAGCTTAAAAACAGCATCCTCTTGAATCTGTCGTATTTCTTAATTTTTGATTTTTCTA
Source organism: Pseudomonadota bacterium (assembly GCA_005777235.1). Taxonomy (GTDB): domain Bacteria; phylum Tectomicrobia; class Entotheonellia; order Entotheonellales; family Entotheonellaceae; genus SXND01. The sequence continues at coordinate 5,994 of SXND01000065.1, read as the reverse complement.
TGTCAAAACCGCTGCTTTTCAAATTCTGAAAGACTTTTGCTATCCTGAACCGCTTTGCATAGCCTTCTGAGGCCTTCACGTCAGTGATATCGTTGATGTTTGTCAGCAAGTACCATACTTTACCATCATGACTATGACGGAGAATCCGATGATCTGTTTTCCAGGCGCGCACGTAGCACTCGTAGACGCCGTCATCGGTGAGCGTTTCTTCCACAATCCCTTGTTTTTCACCAGTTTTAATACTCATGTTCGGTTCAATTCTTATCAGGATCTCAAACCCATGCGTGAGACAAAGCTGGATGAATCGGTCATTGCCAAAGCCGCGATCCGCCACGAGAACGTAGTGGTATTTGTCCGATAAGATATGCCGCAAGGCCTTGATAAACGCCGTTTCCATCTTCGTGTGGTTGTATTGATTTTTGCGTTTTGGATAGGTGCGCATGGAAAAATAGAGCGGAATCTCCTGAACGCCGAGCAGCACCGATGCGCATAAGATTAAGAAATTATCGCGGTCGCTGGTGAAGTCAACATTGATCAAGACTTTTTTATCTTTGGTGATTTCGCCTTGTTCGATCAATATCTGAAAAACAGACGTGATATAACACCGCCAGAAACGGTCATCTATCTGAAAATGTTGATGATCCAGAAGGCGATACAACAACATATCGTTGGTCTTGAAACTCTTCCCGTTCAGCAGGCATAGTTCTCGGACAACCTTGCTACTATTGCAACTTGCGCATCGTATCATACACTCCACAGCCAGCAAAATATTCTCCGCTAGGCTTCGCTTCATTCGGCTGAAATTATCCCTAAGCGCATCTAGTAACATAAAATCCTCCCTGGTTTTAAGGGAAAAAATAAAATATCAGAATACGGGATAATTGTCAAATATGTAGGGGACAAGCCTCCCTGCCGGCAACGGCCCAGCATCCGCAGTATCGAGAACTGTTCCGCGCTCTGCGCTGTGCCGTCAGCAGACGATACGCGCTTGACGGATCTGGGGATATGGAACATCTTTGCCAACGCGGATTTTCCAGCACCGCAGGCGACCATCCGGGCGATCTTGTGTGCCGAACACGCGCCGGAGCCCTATCCTGATACGAGCCCATTACTCGGCGAAGCCATCGCTCACTTCAAGACCCCGAGTCTGCGCGACCTCGGGCATTCCGCCCCCTAGATGCACAACGGGCAATTTGCTACGCTGGACGCTATCATCCAGTGCTACATCGGCTCCGCGGTCCAAACCCGCCAGGGCAGCCTGCGTCATGGCGCCGGGGCCTTGCAGGGTATTGCCCTCGCCCAGGCTGATATCGCACCCCTCGTGGCGTTTCTCAAATCTCTCAATAAGGACTATCAATGAGGGTACTCTCCCCGTGGCGATTGTGAGGGAAAAGGGAAGGCACGGTATACGCGTGCCCTCCCCGGATGCGAGAGGCGTGCTGTGCTACTTTGCATACTTCACGTCTGTGAAGTGCTGCGGCTCGACAAAGAGCACCGCAAGGCGGGCCTCCGGGCTAGACACCGCCACGACGAAAGTATCAGTCAATCCAGGGCTCACGTACCGAGCGGTGTGCTCAGGGGAGGGGATAGGCAGCGCCATCTCCACCACCCCGAGGCCAAGGAGGATACGCTGATGGTGCTCGGCAATCCAGATGGCGTCGAGGCCAAGCTGTTCGACCAACCCCGCCTCGGCTAGGCAATCGCTGATGACTTGGGCGTCGCGGCTGACGTCAAAGTTCATCGGATAGAAAAAGTGGCCAAAGCGCATCGTGCCTCCCCCTCGTTAGACGTGCGGCATGACTTCATCGAGCCAGCGCTGGATCTGCTGGCGCTGCACGGCGGCATCGTCGCCCCGGTAACGCACAATGACGCTGTGGTAGCCGAGATCTACCAGACGGCGTAGATCCTCGCACACCTGCGCTGGCGTGCCCGTACCGGCCTCGCGTGTCCCATCGGCGTCGTAGCGTGCCTCATCCAGGTTAATAAACAGCTTGTGATAGAGCTGTAACGCGGCAGCATCACGTCCATGTGCGTCCCAGAGGTCGCGCAACTGCTGTAATGGGGTCGCCAGGCGCTCTGGACGGAGCCCCGTGGACAGCCAGCCATTGCCCAACCGGGCCACCCGCCGTAGGGCCGCTGCGGAGGTGCCACCGATCAAGATGGGCGGGTGCGGGCGCTGCACCGAACTGGGATTGGAGACCAGCGGCTTGAGATGATAGTGCTCGCCCTGAAATGACACCTCACCGCCCTGGCAGAGGCGCTGCACAATCGTAATGGCTTCATCCGTCACCCGGCCTCGGGCGGCAAAAGGCCGCGCATCCAGAGCAACAAATTCTTCCTCCAGCCAACCGACCCCAGCCCCGAGGATCATCCGCCCGGCGGAGAGCACGTCCAGTGTGGCCAGCATGCGCCCTAGGAGTACAGGATTGCGATACGGCATGACCAGCACCGCAGCACCAATTTTGACGCGGTGCGTGGCCCCTACCAGCACGCCCATAGTCGCCAGGGGTTCGAGCAGCGGTTCCTGGGTCATGTCGAGGGGAAAGGTGCCGCTGGCGTTGTAGGGATAACGCGAAGTAAAGGTGGTGGGAAAGATGACATGGTCGGCGACCCAGACGGCGTCAAACCCCGAGGTGTCGGCCAGGGTAGCCAGAGATAAAATATCGTGGCGGGTGGCCAAGCGGCCGTAGACGCCGACGTCGAGACCAAAGGTAAGGGCAGGAGGCATGCATGTTCCTTTCTACCGACAACTGTGGATATCGCACGCTCTTCTAGAGATTTTTGCGGCAGTTGTCCAGCACCATCTTCCGGCGTGCGGGCAGAGGCATACACCGTGCTGGATGGGCCAAACATGCCATTGTGCATTGAAGCAAACGTGAACGGGGCGGCTGGGCGGTTGATTGCACCCGGTCGAGCCCGCTGGTACAGTGTTAAATGGGTCGAACGTCTAGCAGTGCTGGCCGAAGACGTCCCGATCACCAGGGAGAGCATGGCCCGCAGCCGTTTGCCGCGCTGAGGAGACACAGGATGAAATTTGGTTTATTTACCATTGTGCCCTGGCACGAGAGTCTTTCACAGGCCCAAGCTTTGCAAGATGCGCTGGAGCAGATTGAGCTGGTGAACGTAATGCCCGCCAGTAACCCCTGATATTCGCCGACGGGGCCACACAAGCCCACGGCGATATGCTGGCCATAGCGTTCCCGCAGCAGGTCAGTGGCTTCGACATTGCCCTTCCTCAGGTAGGGGGTGGCGTCAGCAAAGGTGAGGCTGCCATCCTTATGCAGGTGGATCACCACCCAGGACGCGGACTGGCCATGCAGCGTCAGGTCGGCAATTTCCAGGCGACCTAGGCCGTAGGCAAAGGTGCCGCCGCTGTTGGCTTCTTTAATGCCGCCGGTCAACGGACTTTTACAACCGACGCTGGTGCGATTCGCGTTCGAGAAAGAGGTGCCGGCGAATGGCCCGGCAGAAAAGATCAGCCGGTTCTCCGGCCCCAACGGATCGACCGTGGCCGCCTGGGCTTCCACCAGCGTTTTGGCAATCAGATAACGTCCAGATTTCACCAGTGCTTCACCAGCCAACTGCTCAGCGTGTACAGTCTGGTCTTGCAGATGAATGTGGAGATAGCGTCGCATAGCTTCCTCTCCGAGGTCGAAGTGTGACATGCGGTCATGCCGTTTGATAGTCTTTCACCATAGGCGCGGTGTAGCACGGCATCAATGAGAAAACTTGGCGCGCCTGGCTTGCATCCTCGAGGCTTTTCTCGTAGCGTGGGTCCACGCCGCGTACAGCCTCGGCACGCCTGTGGGGGTATGGCCTGAAGAAGGAAAGCGACCATGGAAGTCACCGTGAAGCTGTTTGCCATCTTGGGGAAGTATTTGCCCCCCATGCTACGAACAATGCGGTCCAGATGGACATTGCCGCGGGCACCAGCGTCTCCCAACTGATGCGCCACCCGCATTTGCCTATGGAGCTGATTCCGGTGCTGATGGTCAACGACCTCTATATCACCCCCAGCGACCACGAGCGGACCCTGTCAGCCCCTGGTGATGAATTGGCGGTGTTTCCCCCTGTGTCCGGTGGCTAGGTACGCGGCGGCTGGCATATTTTGTGGTAAAATGGGGCTCTGTACCAAGGAAGTGCTTGTGAGACTTGCAGGAGGATATACCATGGCAACGATGATTAATGGCGAGGCATATCTGGGGCGCGTGCTCATGCGCCCCTTGTCCCCAAACGGCGATGTCCGCCTGTATCTGTGGCCCTTACGGTGCCTGAAGAGCAAGATGGGCGGTCCGACCTTTGGTGTGGATATCAGGGGCGAAGAGATTATCCGCTTTGATGCACATGGTCCGCGTGGGCATTGGCACCAGGGTGGCTATGACAAACTTGGGCCCGGCGGCTCGCATCAAGATTTTCCCGAGGGCATCGCCGACACGGCCTCCCAGCTCACCTGGTCTCTGGCACACCTGCGTGAGCACGGCCAAAAACTTCTAGCGGAAGCTGGCCATCCTGCGGCGGCTGCGTCCATTGACCCGGCGATGTTAGACGCCGCGTTAACCGACCTGATGGCGCATCTGGACCGGGAAGGCGATTTGCGCCCGCAGGCCATCGCCCAGGGCGTGCTGATGCCCTAAACGCCCGCGCTGCAGGGCCAACGTCTGTGGCCCTGCAGCCCTGCAGCCCTACTTGCCGTCCTCAATGCTGACGGTGATGATGGCATTGGCGATCAGTGTCCCATCACTGCCATCCGCATTGAGGGATTGCAACCCGCCGACGACCACCTGCACGGTTGCGTGCCCGTGGGGCAGCGTCGCTGCCACTTCATCCGCCTTCACCCGCTCTGGGTGCGGCACACCGATGAGGACGTGAACAGTCATATCGTCCGCCGTGGCCCCCACCAGCCGCGCAAACCCCAAACTGCTGTGATGAATGGCGTCAAAGACAGCACGCTTGGCTGCCAGCGTATAATCCAGGCCGTGGACATCCACACCCATACCCATTTCTGTGATGCAGCGTACCAGCGCCATACTGCGCCCTCCTGTCCTTGTTGCTTAGCCTCAGCCTCCCCGTGGATCCGCGTCGGAGACTGTCTCCCACTCTCGCCATCCCTGGACGTCACACGGTAGCGTGCAGGCGTTCCTGACCGGTGAGGTCGGCCACACGGGGGCCAACTTCCTCTTGCAGGAGTTGGAGGCACTCGATCTCCCAGGCCGGATCATCAGAGTCCTGGGTAATGGCCAGCAAGTGGCCAAAGCCGCCCACCTGCTCGTATAAGGCTCGGATGCGGGCGGCGCACTCCTCAGGATCGCCAACAATCCAGATGTGCTCCATCATATAGTCAACCATCAGCTAGTCAACCGTCAGCGCGTCATCGGGCATGTTGGGATCGATCTTCGTCGCCTGAATTAACACGGAGCCCAGGCGAGCGGGGCGCAGCCCAGTTCCCAGGGAGGGGCCGCCGTGCGCCCTCTTGCCTGCTTTGTTCCCTTCCCCCCTTGCCCTCGTTCCCACTGATGTTACAACCGTCATCCGCTTGGCGTGCTCACTCACGTTGCGCCGCGACCGCCGCTCTCCTCGCTCACCCGTCCATTGGAGAGCGCATCGCCAAGGTCAACCGATTGCCATCGTGTCACGGAGGCTTCTGGAGAGCGTTTGGAGCAGTCCCCAGCGCCTGATCGGTGGCGTGCGGCCTGCGGCCTTGCCAGCCGACCCTGCAGGCTGAGCGAGCGGCGGCGCGGGGCGTGAAAAGTGCGTTTATTTTGCCTATCCTTCCTCCCAGGCGGGTGATGTAGCCCTTTCATATATAATTAATGCTATATTGTACCAACATTCCGCAGACCCCCTGCTGATTTTTATGAACTCACCTTACGCGGAGCCCTGTACGGGGGTGAGGGCCCGTAAAGTGGCGAAAGCGGAGCGGAGGGCATTGAGGTAGAGTTTGGACTTTAGGGCAAAATGATGAAGCTTGGTCCTCATTTTCAGCCGCTCTAGTTT
>SXND01000064.1 GCA_005777235.1 Pseudomonadota bacterium | reverse complement strand
TATTAAACTAGAGCGGCTGAAAATGAGGACCAAGCTTCATCATTTTGCCCTAAAGTCCAAACTCTACCTCAATGCCCTCCGCTCCGCTTTCGCCACTTTACGGGCCCTCACCCCCGTACAGGGCTCCGCGTAAGGTGAGGTTATAAAATTGGAACACAAACCCGACGTACTGGCGCCGGAACCGGGTCAGGGCCGCATCGTCCGCGGCGGTCAGGTCACGGTCGCGAAACAGCACGCGCCCACTCGAGGGCACATCCAAACCGCCGAGGATATTGAGCAGCGTCGATTTGCCGCTGCCCGAGGGCCCGAGGAGAACGATGCATTCGCCCTCATACAGCTCCAGATCCACCGAGCGCAGCGCATGCACGGCGACGTCACCCATGTGATAGACCTTGGTCACGGCCTGGGCCTGGAAGACGAGGTGTGGTACGGTCGCGGCCTCTGGGAGCCCGTGGTCTGTGATGGATGGTGGCATGGGTGACTTCCTTCTCAGGGACGATGGTGCTGGGTTAGCACCATCCAGAGGGGACGTGCGCCACGGGAGCACGCGGTGCTTGATCCCACGCCCTACAACAGTGGGAGGCATACCGCGTCGCGCTTGATTGGGGCAGTGGCCCTGGGCTCCGGGCAGCGTCTGGAGCATAGCGCGGATGTGGCAGGGCTGCAAATGGTTGCGCCAGGCGCAGATCTGGGGGCCCATCGCTCCTGGTCTCTGTCCCAAGCCCTGGCCCGGCTTTGGGTGCTATGGAATCTCGGCCCCTCTGTGCTCCACCAAAGACAGCTTGTGATCACCCATCGCTGCAGAAAATCTCCTCAGGTCGCCTCGGTATCCACCCCGGGCTCGCCCCATCCGTCGGCGTCCCCCAGCGCCACTGGCAACCCTGCCTCCCGCTAGGCACTGCGGTGCCGGAGCAAGCGGTGCTGGACATGCCGCCGTGGACGGCACGAAGAGGGCACAGAGCTCCCACGACGGCAGAGGAGGGGCAAAACCAGCCAGAGCGACTGCTGGCACATGCATCCAAAACGGTGCGTGGATTCGTAGAGAAGAGAAGGGGGTAAGGAGATCATGACATCTGCAGCACTGGAGGATCTCTGTATGCAGTACGCCTTCGGCATCCTCGACCCGAAGGATGAGGAGGTCATTGAGGCCCGTTTGCGTGCCGGGGATGCGGAAGCAATCCGCCTCGTCATGGAATACCGTACGCTCCTGAGTCTGCTGCCGCACGCGCTTCCCCAGCACCGCCCCGCAGCAGCGCTACGCGCTCGGCTCCTGGCAACACTGGACGCTCCCACCCGCGTCTCTACGAACAGGCCGTCCCCGACGAGACGTCCGCAGACGACATGGTTCCGCACCCCATGGGTCTGGATGCCTGCTGCCGCCATGGTCATCGTGGTCCAGGGATGGTTGATCGTCTCCTCGCTGCGGCATGTAGACCATGTCGCGGTCAAAAGCCACACCATTCTCAACCGTGCCAGCGAGCATGAATGGTTCTTAAATGACTTCAAAATACTCGCCATGACCGGGACGGACCACGCACCTCACGCTGGAGCCATGGTGTTTTGGGATACCCGCCAGCACCGTTGCACCTTGCTGTTCCACAATCTGCCCTCCCTCGGCCCGCACGAGTGGTATCAATTATGGTTCGTGGTGCGCGGATCCGCCATCCGCTCTGAGGCCTTCGCACCCGCCGCCAGCGGTCCGACGATGTTGCAGGTGCCCCTCCTCGTCGACAAGAGCAGTGTTGAGAGCGCTGCGGTCACGGTGGAAGCTACCAGTGACATGCCCCAACCCGCAGGCAAGACCATCCTGCGGGGTCAATTCTAAGGTGCGACACTGTACGACTCGCCCATGCGGTTCCCGCACGCAGGTCTGACGCCATAAAGACCCCGGCAAGGGGACTATCTACTTGAGCTGACAGGGGAAGTGCCGTTGCGCCACAGGCGCAAGGATTCCGTCGTTCCTAACGAAGCCGCCTGCTTTAGCTGGCGGAGTGGTCACGGAGCCCTTAAGAGACTGGCGCCACCTGCAAGCGCAACGGCAAGGCTGGTCTCGGTAAGGTCCAGTAGCAGCAGGCTGACAGGCCATAGATCACCGCCAGTGGGATCAGCGCCCAGTAATAACTACCGGTCTGGTCGAAAATCCAGCCCATCCACACCGGCGTGCTCATGGACATCAGTTGATCGGGCAGATGCTGCCAGCCCCGCAGTGTGGCAAAGGCCCTGCGCCCAAAAAAATCGCCCATGATGGCCCAGTTCAGCGCATTGCCACTCTCCGCCACGGCCAGCAGCAGGATACTGACTCCCAGATGCCAGGGCTGACCACTCTGCGGTAAAAACAGCAGCATGGACAGGCTGCCCACCGCCATACAGGCCGCACTGAGCTGCGGCCTAGGCAGACGATCGCCCAGCCAGCCAATGAGCGGCGTCATGACAAACGTTCCCAGCGACAACAGACCCACGAAGAACGCCGCCCAGGGGAGACTGTCCGCCGCGCTGCGCCCACTCCCCTGTAAATACCACACCACGACAGGCGCCAGAAGAAAAGACATGCCGGAATGCACTGTATTGCGCAGACCCGTGGCCAGAATCAACAGCCAGTAGGCAGGGGTGCGCATGGCCTCAGGCGCCGTAAAATCTTGCTCGGGTAACGCTGTACGGGGCACGGTGGACGAAGGGACAGGCGGACGCGCGCCAGACGCCACGCCGGGCTTGAGCGCTGTTGGGGCAGCTGGTGGCTTGGCGGGCTGGTCCCCATCTGGGAGCAGGCCCATGCTTTCCGGCGAGGATTTCATCAGGCAGGCGAGTGGCACCACGATGAGCAGAATCATCAGGCCGGAGATGAAGGCCGAGGTCCGCCAGCCCCAGGCAAACACCATCCAGCCCACCAGCGGCGCCAGGGCCGCACCCCCCAGCCCATTGCCGGCTGCCACAATGGACATGGCCAGGCCGCGCTTGCGGCGAAACCACTGATTCACCGCGGCCAGGGAGGCGTTGTTATAGCCAGAACGAAAACCCACCGAGAGCATGCCGACAAAAATGCACATAAAGGCAAACAGGGAGTGGGTCTGTGACAGGCAGATAAACCCCAGGCCGGACATCAGGCCACCAAACGCCAGCATGACGCGCGGTCCGTAACGGTCCGTGATATAGCCCATCACCGGGCCAAGCACGCCACCTTCGAGGCGCCCCAACATTTCGGCCAGGGCAATGGCGGTGACACTCAGGCCCAACTCGCCCCGGATGGGCACGACGTAGAGGGTAAAGCCACGGTTAAAAGCCCCGTGTTTACAGGCATCGATCAGCAGGCTAATGGTGACGATCCACCAACCATAAAAGATCTTGGTGGGCCGGCGCCGTGTGAAGGTGGTGAGCCAACCGGTCATGAGGCGCTCCCATGGCAGCCATCGAGTGATCGTGTCGGGTGGCAGCCCACTGGCACGCTGCCACCCAGCGTAGGGGACATGCTCGGAACTTCCTGTCGCCTGTTGCCTACTGAAAATAGGGGATCACATACCGGCCAAACAATTTGATCGAATCCATGATGCGGGCGTGCGCCAGGTTCCCCATTTGCATAAAGCAGAGGATCTGATCGATGCCGGCCTCCTGGTATTTTTGCAGCACTTTGATAACGGTGTCGGGATTGCCCATGGCAAAAGCCCCGGATTGCACATGATCCTGGAAGGTTTTGCCGGTGCGTTCTTGTTGGATGGCCGACACCGCGAACCGGTAGGACTCGGGCACGGCGCGGCCCTGCCAGGGGGCATACAGCTTCTCGGCCATGTTGACGAACCATACCCCTTCGGGTCCAGCAAATTCATGCGCTTCCTCGTCGGTTTCCGCGCAATGGGTGACGCACAGCGCCGCGATCTGGTTGTTAACAAACTTGCCGACCGGCTTGGCATGCTTGATGCCCTCGCGGTACATCTGGACGCGCTCTGCCATCTGGCCGTAGCCACCCAGGTTGAAGCACAGCGCCCCTAAGCCCATCTCCCCCGCGGAGCGAAAACTGTCCGGCTGGCTGCATGCCACCCACAGAGGCGGATGAGGCTTTTGGACCGGCTTGGGGATGACCGAGCGCGGCGGGATCTGGTAAAAACGCCCCTGGTGGGAAAAGATGTCCTGGGTCCACATCTCTGGAATCATGCCAATGGCTTCTTCCCACTGCGCTTTGGTATCGGCAGGGTTGACCTGAAAACCATCCATCTCAATCAAGGTGGTGGAGCGTCCGGTGCCCAGTTCCATGCGGCCATTACTGACGATATCGAGTACCGCGGCGCGCTCGGCCACCCGCACCGGATGGTTATACTGGCCCGGTAACAGCGCCACCGCATGGCCAATGCGGATGCGTTTGGTGCGCTGCGAGAGCGCCCCGTAGAGCACCTCTGGAGCCGAGCAGTGGGAAAATTCTTTCAGGAAGTGGTGCTCGACCGTCCAGACGTGGGAAAAGCCGACTTCGTCAGCCAGCTCCACCTGCGCCATGACCTGGTGATAGCGTTCCTGTTCGATACCATCATAGTGGGGTTCGGGAATCTGGATTTCGTACATCAAGCCAAATTGCATGCTGCGCTCCTTAAGTTTGGCGTATCTGGCCTAGTGGTGTGTCTGGACCATAGCATAGGACGCGTGCGTTGGACAGCCTTTCTGCATGGGAGACGAGACGAGGCCTCAACAGGCCACGCCAGGCCCGCTTCGTCATGGCGCCGGGGCTCTACGGCTGGGCGGTGCTCTCTGCACACACGCGATGCGGCTCCCCGGCAGCGGCAAGCAGAGGGGTCGCCGAGCCTATCCCCGTAGGGCTCTCAGCCTGCCGCGACCCCACGTGCTGGCCGAGACTCTGACCCTCTAGACACTGGGCGATGTTGGGGCAGGCTGCTTCACTGGCTCCTCCTGGCACAGCGCCGCCAGAAACGCCGCGGTGCCCGGGATGACATCGGGATGTCGGATGGCCTCGTCCGGGGTAAGCCACAGGATCTCGTGCACTTCGCTTTGATTCGGTGTCAGATTGCTGGAGGTCAGTTCCGCCAACCAGCCCCACAGGACGCGGGATGGTTCGCCGAACGTGTTCTGCCAGACACAACGTAGCGGCACAACCGCAGCGCCCAGCTCTTCCTGCATTTCCCGAACGGCAGCGTCGTGCTGACTCTCGCCGGCCTCAATCCAGCCGCCTGGAAAGCACACCTGGAGTGGTCGGCGCACCGTGGCGCTGCGCCGGATCAAGAGCCAGCGGCCATCCCCCCGCCGACACGCCACCACTACGCCAGCGGTGCGTTCTGCCTGTTGCGTCTCCTGGGTCATATGCACCATCCCTGTCTGCTGGTTGTCCGCCTCCTCACAACGTGCCCAGTCTAGCGCACTGTGGCTAGCGCGTCATCTGCCAAGCGGTGTGGGTGTGGAAACGGCGTTGACATTTGGGCCGGGATGGTGCAAGCTAGCGCCAGGCATAGACGCAGTGTCGCCCACAGTGGTGGGCCATCGTGAGGAGCGCAGACCATGGCCAGAGTCACCATGATCCAGCATGTCAATGTCTAAATCAGCGACCGGCAGCGGACACGCCAGTGGTACGAGACGGTGCTTGGCGCCGCATTTCTCGACCGCGGTCCCGCCATCAATCCCCGCCAGCTGTAACTCCGTATTGGCTCCGGCGAGATGCATTTCACCGAGACCCTGGAGGCCACGCGAGTGCCAGCGGTGCACTTTGCCCTCGAAGTGGACGATTGGGAGGGCACCCTGAGCCATCTGCGCACCCTGGGCGTACCCTATGCACGCGGGCGCCGCACGGGGACCGGCCCGGAGGCTGACCCCGGCTACGGGCAGCGTGAGGACACAGATCAGTATTACATCTACCAGGATAGCTCGTAGTGCTATATCTAGACCTCCATGCGGTTAGCTGGTGGTGAAGCGAGCGTGCGTCCTCTAGGACGCACCATTCCCTTACTGTTCGATGTATTGACGAAGCACACGGAGCGGTGCTCCACCACAACTGAGGACGCAATAGGACCGACTCCAGAGCATAGGCTGTCTGTACCAGCGAGCCAGTGCTGTCCGATAGGCTTTTCGCAGCAACCTGGAGGAGACGGTTTTCCCATTGTTGACGAAGACGGACAGGAGCACCGTTGGGGGCAGTTCAATCAGGAGGTGCATATGATCCGCTTCACCGTTGCACGCAAGAAGCGTACCACCCCACTTTTTCAGCAGCCCTGTAAACGTACCCACCAGATGGTCCCGCATCACAGGCGTCAAGCACTTTCGACGATATTTTGTCACAAGAACTAAGGGGAAATTGAGGGTATACACACAGTGATAGAGCGTCTTTAGCGGTTGTTTTGTTGCCATAACTCAGGGATACTGGACGGCATGGAAACTGTCAATCGCCGTGCCACGTATCGCCTCTATCCCACGCCAGCGCAAGACGCGGCGCTGCAGACGCAGCGAGAAGCCCATCGCCTGCTGTACAATGCAGCGTTGGAACAACGCCGTGCGGCCTGGAAGCGCCAACGGGTGACGGTGGGGCATGCGGAACAGTGCCGCGATTTGACCGCACTGCGCCATGAAGAATCCAGTCCGCTGCCAGCCCAAGCCGCACAGCACACACTCAAACGTGTCGAGCGAGCCTTTCAGGCGTTCTTTCGTCGTCTCAAAGATGGAAGCGATGCGCCGGGATATCCGCGCTTCAAGTCGCGGAAACGGTTTAAGGGCTGGAGTTACCCCACGCATGGCGATGGCTGGCGGTTGCTCCCCCGAGAAGGCATGCAGCATGGCTGTCTGCGGTTGTCGGGGATCGGGCATGTCCGTATACGAGGCGATGCCCGCACGAGTGGTGAGCCCAAGACCTGTGATATCCTGTCCCGACATGGGACATGGTACGCCTCGATTGTCCTGGTCTGTCAGCCGGAGCGGTTCCATGGTGTGGACACCATAGCCTTTGACTGGGGTGTCGAGACGTTTGCGACCATCGCGAGTACGGACAGGCACCCTGCCAGTATGGCCCATCCACGCTTTCTGGCACAGAGCGCAGCGCGGCTCAAAGCGGCGTATCAGTCCAGGGAGACCAAGACGAAGTTCTCCCATGGATGGCGTCTGGCCAACAAGCGCATGGCGCAACTGCATAGCAAGATTGCGCGGCAACGCCTGGACTTTCACCACAAACACGCGGCCAGCATGGTTGACGGGGCGGGAGCGATTTTTACCGAACAGCTCCAGCCTGCCAACATGGTACGTCGTCCACAGCCGAAGCACGGCGAGACCACGGGACAGTATGCCCCCAATGGCGCGGCAGCCAAAGCCGGACTCAACAAAGCCATTCTCGACAGTGCCCCAGGACAATTCCTTGGCATCCTGCGAGACAAAGCGGCAGAAGCTGGTGTCGTGTATGTTGAGGCTCCCACGCGCTCCCTCAAACCCTCTCAGCGGTGTCATGCCTGCGATGCGGTGCTCAAAAAACCGCTCCGTGAACGCTGGCATGTGTGCCCATGCGGGGCCAGTTGTGGCCGGGATGTGAACAGCGCGTTGGTGTTGTTGGCGTGGGGACTGGAACATGTGCTCTCGATCTTTTTTGCCGCGTTGTGGCTTCACAACGGCAGTCAGGAACTGACTGTGGGTCTTGGTACCCAGAATCTCCACCCAGAGCCGTAGGCTTGGGTGGAGAGGTTCAAATTCATGACCCCGATGGCAACATGATTGAGTTGGTGCATCATCCGCTCGGGCTCGAAACGGGCGCCGGGCAGGCGGTGGCAATCCCCAACGACGTGCAAGGATTACGCTGGCGGCAACTCCCTGGCTTCCTGAGCCAGGCCACGACGGAGGTGTAAATCATGGGCGACATTTTAGGCATTGGCGCGACGCATTACCCCCCAGGGTTAGTCCCGGACGAATATAAACCCTGGCCCTTGGCCCGCATGCTGCACTCGGACCCGCGCATTCCGGCGCACCTGCGAGACCCGGCCAACTGGCCCGAACCCATGCAGCGCGAGTGGGGCGACGACGAAGGCATCACGGCCCATAAAGCCCACCGGGCGCGTGTGTTTCAAGCCTTCCGCACCGTCCGCGAGGAAATTGACGCGTTTAATCCAGATTTTATTTTGATGTGGGGCGATGACCAGTACGAAAATTTCCGCGAGGACATCATCCCGCCGTTCTGCCTGCTGGCCTACGACCAGCTCACCTTTCAGCCTTATAAACGCTTGCGCGGGCGGCCTAACATCTGGGGCGAGCCGGACGATAAAACGTTTAGCTCGCCTGGGCAACACGCGGCGGGACGCTTCCTGGCGACCAAGCTGCTGGAAGAGGGCATTGATATGGCCTATGCCTACAAACCGTTGCACGAAGACGGCCTGGGGCATGCCTTCGCCAACACGCTGCTGCTCCTGGATTTGGACCGTAAAGGTTTTCAGTATCCAGTGTTGCCGATGGCGGTGAACTGCTATGGCAGCAGTGTCATTCGCTACCGTGGTGGCTCCACCGAGTATTCCACAGAACCTGATCCACCGTCGCCGTCGCCACGGCGTTGTTTTGCAGTCGGCCAGGCCACGGCCCGTGTGCTCAAAGCCAGCCCCTGGCGTGTGGTGCTCATGGCCTCGTCCAGTTGGTCGCACGCCTTCCTCACTGCGAAGAACCACTGGATCTACCCTGACCTGGCTTCCGACCGTCAACTGCTGGAGCACATGCGCGCAGGCGACTACGACAAGTGGCGTGATATTCCCCTCGCGCAGATGGAAGCGGCGGGTCAGCAAGAGGTGCTCAACTGGACGTGTCTGGTGGGCGCCATGGCGGAGATGGGCTACAAGGCCAACATTGTGGATTGGGTCGAGACCTGGGCGTTTAACGCGCCGAAGTGCTTGGCGATTTTTAAGTAAAGGCCTGGCCCAGGTGTGCGGGATGCCGTACGCCTGGGCCGCAGGCGTACGAGAAAGCGAGACTCCGCTATGCAACTCCTCCTGGGTGCAACGCTCATTGATGGCACTGGGGCGGCGCCGCTCCCTGATGCCGCCGTGCTCATCAACGACGGACGCATTGTCGCGGTGGGGCCGCGACAGGCGGTCTCCCCGCCAGCCGAGGCGGAAACGCTGGACCTGACGGGGTGCACGCTGTTGCCCGGTCTTATCGATGCGCACGATCACCTCGCGGCCCACGGGTACGGCCTCACCCAGCGCTGGGGACTGCACGAGCCCCTGAGCACGGTGCATATGCGTACTGCCACAGTGCTGCAACAGACCCTGGCCACAGGCTATACCACCATCCGTGACGCTGCCGGGCTGGATGTGGGCTTCAAGATGGCCGTCGAAGAGGGGTTAATACCAGGGCCACGCCTAGTGCTGGCGGTCAACATCATTTCGCCCACGGGGGGCTTGGGGGATCGTGTCAGTCCCTCGGGGCACGACTGCTGTGTGGTCTTGGACCCGACGCTGCCCTCGGGCGTGGCGAACGGTATCCACGAGGTACAACAGGTGGTGCGTGCCATGGTCCGGGCCGGTGCCGATGTGATCAAATGCGCCACCACCGGTGGGGCCAGTTCACGCCAGGGGCACGGTCCAAAAGATAGCGCCTTTAGCAAGGACGAGATGCGGGCGCTGGTGGATGAAGCCCATGCCCTGGGGCGGCGTGTCATGTGTCACGCCCTGGGAGGGCCGGGGTTGCGTATGGCGCTGGAGGCTGGGGTTGACTCCATTGAGCATGGCTGTTATCTGGACGAAGATCCAGAACTCATCGCTATGATGGCCGAACGCGGCACGTACTTTGTCCCCACCCTCACCGTGTACGTGTTCCACCGCACCCATAGTGCCCCGCATGTCCAGGCCCGGAGTCACGCCCTCTACGCGCACCACATGGCCAGCATCCAGCAGGCCCTCGCCGCTGGCGTCAAAGTGATCGCGGGCACGGATGCCGGCGGGCACCAGCACAACATCAATGCGCGGGAGCTCCCCTTGCTCGTGGAGGCCGGCCTCACCCCCATGCAAGCCCTGCAAGCCGCCACCGGGTGGGCGGCCGATTGCCTCGGCATGGCGGACGACATTGGCACGGTCGCGGTCGGCAAGTGGGCCGATTGTCTTGCCGTGACGGGCAATCCACTCCAGAATCTGAGCATCCTACAAGATCCGGCCCGTCTCACGCTGGTGCTCAAAGGCGGGCAGCGGGTGCGCTAGGGGACGGTGTCAGGCTCAACGCCCAACACCGTGGCCACTTATTTCATCGCTGCTAAGCCAATCTCCGTCAGCGTCTGTCGCGCCTCTGCAGCATTGGGGAAGTCCTTTTGCAACGTCAGGGCCTGTTGCAGGGCGTCCTTAGCCGGTTGCAACTCCCCGTGATGATAGTACGCCATGCCAAGATGGTACCAAATGGTTGGATTGGTGGCCGCCTTCTCAGTGCTGCTTTTGAGCAGGGGGATGGCTTTGGCATAGTTCTTCATTTTGACATGGATCCACCCGGCGGTATCCGCAATCTCTGCACTGTCCGGTTCCACTTCTTGTGCCGTCTGAATGTACGCCAACGCCGTGCTGAGATTGCCGCCGTGCTCGGCGTAATTCCAGGCAAGATTATTCAACGCCTGGACGAATTTCGGGGTGATCTTCAGCGCCTGCTGGTACGCCTCATTGGCTTTATTGTGCTCCTTTTGCGCGTCATAGATCATCCCCCGGGCGATATGCGCCGCGGCCATCGTGGGATGGCGTTTCAAGAGATCGTCATAGAGGCTGAGAGCCTTCTCAAACGCTTTTTGCCGAATATAGAGAGTGGCCAGATCAAGGTGCGCCCGGACGGCACCCGTATCCAAGTCCAGCGCGGTCTTCAACGCGGCTTCGGCCTCCACGTCATTCTTTTGCGCGGTATAGAGCTGTCCCAGGAGCGTGTACATCAGGGAGTTTTTCGGCGAGGCCTGGATCTGGGTACGCACCCGTTGCACGGCTGTATCGATGACACCCTGTTTGTAGAAAATAGCGGCAATCTGCCCTAGGGGTTCCAAGGCATGCGGATTCACAGTCAGCGCCTGTTCGAACGCTGCCAGGGCTTCGGGATACTGCTGCTGCGCCGCATACACCAGGCCCATGGAGTACGGACCGCGGGCGTCCTGCGGGGCTTTCTCGATGGCCACTTTGAAGGCGGTGAGGGCCTTCGCATACTCTTTCATCGCGAAGGCGACATCCCCCAAGGCCAGGCGACCCAAGGCGTTGTCTGGTTGCTGCGTGACCAAGGTCTCGGCCACGGCGAGGGCCTCCTCCCGGTTACGGGTTTGCATATGACTCCGGATCAGGGCGAGATGGGCCTCCACCAGGTTCGGGCTCAGGGTAATCGCCTCACCCAGAGCCATTTTGGCCGAGGGAAAATTCTGGGTCGCCATCAACGCCAGTCCCAAGTAGTAGTGCGCTGCGGCAAAGGTCGGCCGGTCGCGCACCGCATCTTGCAAGAGTGGGACCGCCTCCGAGCTCTGCTTCTTGGCCAGCGCCAAGCGGCCTCGCCAATACTTGCCCGCCGTTTTGCCCTCATCCGTTTTGAGCAACTCGTCGACATATTGCCCCGCCTCATCGAGCTTGGCCTGCCGGAAGGCAAGTTCTATCAGTCGTGGCAAGCCAGCTTCCGGCTTCAGCACCACGGCTTTTTTATAGGTCGCCACGGCCTCGTCGGGCTTTTGGACCGCCAGCATGTAAAAATCCCCCAGCGCTAAGAGCGGGAGTGGGTTGCGGGGCTCAAGCGCGATGGCCTTCGCATAGGCCGCCTCTGCCTCTGGAAAACGCTTTTGGTCGGCGTAGAAGGCGGCCTGCTGGATTTGCAAACGTAGGTTGCTAGGGTCCTGTTCGAGGGCTTTGCCCAACCCACTGTTGATCTGCTCATACTGGCCTTTCTGGGCACACAGCGCAATGAAATTGGCGCGTGCCTCGACCAGGCTTGAGTTGAGCTCCAGCGCTTTCGCATACGCACTACAGGCTTCCAAGGTCTGGCGGTTCTTTTGATAGGCGAGTCCGAGATACATCTGGCTTGGGGCGTCCTGCGGAGCACGTTCCGCCGCCATCTTGAAGAACTGCAGGCCTTGGGAGACATCACCCTTGTCCATGTGCGCCTGGCCCAGTAAGCGATAGGCGCCAGGATAGTCCGGGGAGATCTTCAGTACTTTTTGGGCTGACTCAATGGCCTGATCAGGGGCTTTGCTTTGCAGCGCCAGTTCTGCCAGCAGTACATGGGCTTCCGCCAGGGTTGGCGTGAGGCTGATGGCGCGCGTCAGGGAGGCTTTGGCAAGCTCCGGCTTTTTATCGCGGATATAAGCCTGGCCCAGTATATAATGCGCGCGGGCGAAATTGGGGGCTTCCTTCAGCACGCGTTGGAAGGTGGCGATGGCGTCAGCGGTTTGCCCTTTCGCCAGGGCGATACGTCCTTTGTAATAGGAGGTCACGCCCTTGGCTTCTGGGTGTTTCCCGAGGTCGTTGGCATACTTGCTGACCTCGTCAAAGCGGCCCTGCGTCAAGGCCAGCTCCGCCAGCTTCTCCTGCGGAACCACGGCATCGGGTTGGAGTGCCAAGGCCTGTTTGTAGACGTTTTCCGCGTCGGTCAGCCGTTTGCCCTGCGCATAAAAATCCCCCAGGGTGACGAACGCTGGCACCGATTGCGGGGCGGCGGCTGTGGCGCGTTGCAAAATCGCTTCTGCCTCTGGCAGTTTTTGCTGGACAATGTAGACACCGGCCTGCTGGATGTACAGCGCCGCATTGGTCGGCTCTAAGTCGATGGCTTTGCGCAAGAGGTCAATGGCTTTGGCCGCTTGCTTCTGCTGCACATAAAATCCAGCCAGGGCCGTATACACGGGGACGGACAGCGGATGCTGCTGCAAGGCCTCCTGGTATAATTTTTCTGCGGTGGCGGTATCCTTGCCAGACGCGTGCAGCATCGCCAGCCCGAGGTGGGGTGGCAGAGAGGTGGGGTCAATTTTGCGCGCGTTCTCCATCGTCTCGATGGCTTTCTTCAGGTCTTGACGCTGCGTGTAAGCGTTGGCGAGCAGGAGATGGGCCTGGAGGTGCTTGGCATCGTGTTTGAGCACGGCCTCGGCGCGTTCCTGCACTTTCGCCCACTGTTTGCCCGCCGTATACAGCTCTGCCAGGGTGATCTGCGCGCCGACTTGCGTCGGGTTAGCCTTGGTGCAAGCTTCCAAGGCTTTGCGCGCATCGCCCAAGAGACTGGCTTTTCCCTGCTTGAGATACGCCTCGCTCAACGCACATTGGGCTTCGGCATCGTTGGGATCAATCTTCACGGCATTGCGCAGCTCAATAACCGCTTCTGGAAATTTGCCTTCCTGGCTGTACTGCTGCGCTTTCTTGAGGTAGGACGCCTTATCGGCTTTGGCATCAGCACGTGCGAGGCTCACCCCACACGCCACACACAGGCACAGTATACTACAACCTATTCGCCACCAGCGTGCCACACGCATCACGTCTCTCTCCTTACACAGCACACAACATATGGAGAACATAAAGTATTATATGATATCATAGATGATGCGCTCATCCTAGCGCATGCCTCCCTGCAGTGACAAGGTGCAGCCGCACCACACGGCACATGGTATACTCCCGCACACCGCCGCCAGTGCACACTGGCACCGTTGTGACTTCTCTGTCCAGGATGGTTATGGCACGCTCCCCCACCCTCTCGTTTGATCGCGGTACGCTGTTATTACATCCCCCGCCGGCGGGCACGGCCTGGATTGACTACGCGGTGTGGGACGACCGCGTAGGGCGTTTCCGCATCCCCGCCATGTACTACCGGCGTCTGGTGGAAACCTTAAAGGCCGCGGGCACCACCGTGGTGGACAGTGCCCGTGAGTTTAGCCCGCTCACGCTGGTGCCGGCCCTGGAGATGACGCCCTATCCCCATCAGCTCGAGGCGCTGGCAGCCTGGGTGGCGGCCGGTCGCCAAGGTGTGGTCGTGCTGCCAACCGGGGCGGGAAAAACCTACGTCGCCCAGCTCGCCATGCAGGCCACCCGCCGTAGTACGTTGATCGTCGTCCCGACCCTCGATCTCATGCACCAGTGGTATGCCCATCTCCTGGCCGCCTTTCCGGACACCACCGTGGGACTCTTAGGCGGCGGGTCGCATGACCGCACGCCAGTGCTGGTGGCGACGTATGACAGCGCCGCCATCTATGCAGAGATCTTGGGCAATCAATACGCCCTCCTGGTGTTTGACGAATGCCATCACCTGCCCAGCGAGTTTACCCGCGTCATTGCCGAATACTCGCTGGCGCCGTATCGGCTGGGTTTAACCGCCACCCCCGAACGTAACGACGGCAAGCATGCGGATTTGCACGAGTTGATCGGACCCGAGGTGTATCGGACCACCGCCACGGCGCTCTCCGGCACGGTGCTGGCGAAGCATCGCATCGTGCCCTTAACCGTCAAACTCTCGCAGCGTGAACGCCAGCGCTATGACCTCCTGATTGAGACGCGCAACCGCTTTTTGCAGCAACAGGGCATTCGCTTGGGCAGTTTGGCAGGCTGGCAAGCCTTTGTCAAAGCCAGTGCCCGCTCGCGGCCTGGACGCAGCGCTATGCTGGCGCACCGCGAGGCCCGTGCCATCGCCTTTGGCACGGCGGGCAAGCTGCGGGTACTGGGCGACCTGCTGGCCCAGCACGTCGGAGCCCGCACGCTGGTCTTTACTGATGATAATGCCATGGTGTACCGGGTGTCGCGCGAGTTTTTGCTGCCGGCGATTACGCACAAGACGCCGGTGAAAGAACGCCACGACATTCTGCAGCGTTTTCGTACCGGCGACTATCCCGTGATCGTGGCCTCACGGGTGCTCAACGAGGGGGTGGACGTGCCCGAAGCCAGCGTCGCCATTGTGCTGTCCGGCACTGGCTCACCACGGGAGTACATCCAGCGCTTGGGGCGCATTTTGCGCCGTGGCGAGGGCAAACTGGCGCTACTGTATGAAGTCATCGCCGAAGCCACCAGCGAGGAGCAGACCTCCCGCCGCCGGCGTCTGGCTCCTGAGCCGGTGCCCTATGAGCAACTGGCCCTGCCGACCTCCGCACCCCTCCCCCTAGCTGCCGAAGGAGGCGACGAGAGCACATGCTACCGACCGAGCTGTTAATGCAGCGTTATCAGGGCGAGGCCATCATTCCGAAACGCCTGCCCCTGCGGGCCGATGTGCTCGCCCAGGCCGCCGAATTGATTGCCCTGTTCCAGGACGCCGTCGGGGAGACCCGCGCCGACCTGCACACCCAGCTCCAGGAACTGGAAGGGGAAGACACCGATTACCGCACGAAACGCGGCTTGGCGCATCTCCTGGACAGCGCCTTCTGCACCTTTGAGGTGCGTAGCCCACTCGATCCCGTGGACTTGCGTCAGCGCGTCTTTACCCTCTCCGCCAAGGCCATGCCCGGGACGCAGAGCAGCAGTGCCACAGCTACTGCGGTGGCCGCAGCCCTGAGCCACGACCTGGCCCAAGAGGTCAGCCCAGAGCAGATGCGCGCCTGGCTCTACGCCGATCTGCCAGAGCAGCAGATTCTCAGTAGCTTTGAGGCTCCTACCCCGGAAACGTTGATCGAACGTTATAATGTGTCCCAGGTACAGGGGGTGTTGTATCGCGCCAGCCATGTCGTCATTACGGCGCACCGCAACGACCCCGGCGAGTACAAGTTGCTATTTCGCTATGTGAAACTGTTTGGCCTCATGGCGTATATCGAGGGCGATGCCGATCACGGCTTTACCTTGACGATTGATGGCCCAACCAGCCTGTTCACCCCCAGCACGCGCTATGGTCTGGCCCTGGCGAAACTGCTGCCCGCCTTACTACACGTGACGCGCTGGAGCCTCACCGCCACGCTGGTGCCACGGCGTGTGTCGCCGTATACCCCACAGATCGCCCGGTTTGAGGTGGACGCCAACTGTGGCCTGACCTCGCATTATCCGCCCGGCAAAGTGCACGACAGCATGCTCGAACAGGCGTTCGCGGAACGCTGGGCCCAGACCAAAACGCCGTGGCGTTTGGAGCGCGAGGTCGATCTCATCCCCATGCCGGGCAGCGTCATGGTGCCGGACTTTCGTCTGGTACACCCGGACGGTCGCAGCATGCTGTTGGAAATTGTCGGCTACTGGCGGCCAGAATACCTGCGCAAGAAGTTTGCGCAAGTGCGCCAGGCTGGACGGCAGGATCTCATCCTGGCGATTTCCGAGCGGCTCAACCTGGAGCGTGCCGGCGTTAAGACCAACGACCTGCCCGCCCGGGTGGTGTGGTTCAAGGACCGTGTGCTCCCCAAGGCGGTGCTTGAGGTGCTAGGCGATTAAGAGCCTATCCCGGGAGGCTCTTAATCGGCCCGTCTGTGTTGTTGGGGCGACTGGCCGGTCGCCCCAACTGGGACAGGCCTAAGCCGCCGGTTATTGTGTTGGGCTCATCGTGTAACCAAGATAGGTCAAGAGGAGTATATAGGCTACCATTGCCATGCCGATCAGGGTGAACAACGGGCTGACTTGTCCTCTGGCAGCACGCCGGTCGAGAAAAGGGAGAAACAACACAAACAGGCCAGCGACGCCAACACCGAGAATACCAACCACATCGCCGTCGATGATTCCACATAGCCACGGCAAAATCGAAGAAGGAACGGGAGACGGTGTTACGCCCGAGGTCAGGACCACGTGTGCCATCCACCCCGTTCACGGCGTGGCACTGCACGCAGCCCTTGGCCCCAAAAACCCGCGAGCCCGCGAGCGGATTCTGGACCACGCTGGCCGGCATCTGGGCCATGGTCTGAGCAGCTACCCCGGCAAGGTAGGCGAGCGTCACTCTGTACCACACGACCCACTGCATCCGCCTGTTTCCTCTCCATGCGCTGGCATAGGCAACGCACGCGCAGCGCACTATTGCCCTCATGTCTTGAGATACTCCAGCACCAGCACCTGTTCCTGGGCCGACAGCTTCTTCGTGTACCCAAGCATCTTGCCTTTGCCTTCTGCAATGATATGCAACATCGCAGCGTTATCCTTGTTTTGCAGGGCTCTGCCAGTGACTGGGGGGATGTCAACCTTCAGCGCCTTGGCCAGTTGGGCATTGCCGGCACCATCTGGCCCATGAGTCTGTCCTTGTGGTGCACCGGGAGGGCAAAAGCGCTTTTGATCTCCTGGTGACAGGACAAGCACAGTACAGGTGTCTGCTGGCGTAACAGGTGCGCTGACCGTGCCGCAGCATGCGGGGCATGACAGTCATTACAAGCGACCCCGGCCACGGTGTGCGCACTATGCCGGAACGACAACGACTCACCGGCCTGTTGGTGACAGGGGAGACAGACGGCGACTCGGGCCTGCGCGGAGGTGTCGCAAGAGGTCATCAGTCCACCCACGCCTTTGCCGCCACCGGCGGTCACATGGGCTTCGCCAGCCCCATGGCAGGACTCACACCCCCAGTGCAGCGCAGGGTCGGGGGAAGCCTGTTGGAGTAACATGGCAGGCGGCGTGGTACGTAACTGTTCCACCATATCACCATGGCAGGCCGCACAGACCTCGGACCCGACATAGCCACTCTGCGGCTGGGACGAGGTGGACGCTGGCGGACGTTGCATGAGACACCCTCCACCACTGCGCCGACGAGTGCCCTGTCTCGGATGGTAAGGGCGCAACGTCTGGTGGTGGCATGATAATAGTAACCACTTCGCCTGGCTGCCCGGCCGGTCCGTTGCTGCCTGGGCGCCAGGTGGCCCCTGCTCGACGCAGCTGATCATGGGAAAACAACACGGCCAGTGCCAACAGGAGTCTAGACCAGACACGCCAGCCTACTGCCATAATGCCCTCTCACAGCGATGACCGTGTGCGGAGCAAAACAGATACGAGAGCTGCAAGTAAATCCTTGGATGTTGCGTCAGCATAATGCTGACTCCCGCACAAGGGACGGCTTGCGAGGCTCAGCAAGGCTCATTGTGGCCATCGCCATGGCTGTTGCGTCAGCGGAGACCGCGCGGGCTGTGCAAAATGAGCCTTGCTGTGCGAGGCTCCCCCGCCACGTCGGCTCCCTGGAGCTGCACGCGAAAGAGGCTTGACCTCCACTGG
Organism: Pseudomonadota bacterium; assembly: GCA_005777235.1. Taxonomy (GTDB): domain Bacteria; phylum Tectomicrobia; class Entotheonellia; order Entotheonellales; family Entotheonellaceae; genus SXND01. Next base: position 1,750 of record SXND01000064.1, on the reverse strand, counting down.
CACTCTTCGGTAGCATGCCAGCGCTGGTATGCGGTCGCGCAGGGATCGTCCAGTCGGGCTGACGGTTGCTGCGGCTGGCCATGCGGAACAGGAGCGCGGAGGGGCGCACGACGGAGCGCCCTCCAGGGAGGAAGAGTTATGGAGATCACACGTCGTCACCTCGCGATGGCGGGTGCGCTGGCACTGGGTGGAGTCAGTCTGGGGTTACGCCCCACGGCAGCGCTGGCCGCTGCCGCCGACGAGGCCGCGGTGGGCCAGGCGGTCGAGGCGCTGCGCAAGGCGATTTTTGGTCAGGAGCAGGCCCAACTGGAAGCGCTGTGCTCTGAGCAGCTGAGCTATGGGCATTCGGACGGCAGAGTGGAGAACAAAGCCCAGTTCGTGCAAGGGGTTATGACCCGCAAGGCGACCCTCAAATCCCTCACGTTGTCCGATCATACCACCGCCATCGTCGGCATAGATGCGATTGCGCGCCATACGTGGGTGTCTGAAAGCGAAACCGACGGCAAGCCGACCACCACCAAGATCGGGGTGCTGCAAGTTTGGCAGCAGCAAGGCGGTAGCTGGAAATTGCTGGCCCGTCAGAGTGTCCGGCTCCAGCCAGCGACGTAAGGCTCCACCGTGCCAGGACGATGCGCGTGGCATCCCTGGCCTGCCCGCGCGCTGGCGACTGTCCTGGCGCGTGGGTGTGTCTGGCGTGTCAGAGGGCCCAGGCACCGATGGGCCGCAGGCACAGAGGCGGGAAGGCAACGCCAGTGCCGCGCCAGCCTCCTGGCCGCGCTGCAGCAGACGCGGGCGTCAGGCTACATCTCCGGCAGGCGCTCCAGGGGCACGCCGTCAGCCCCCGGCGCCACAGCGCGGGGCCTCACCGAATGCGTCGGGCCTGCGGCAGGGCCACGCTAATGGTCACCATGCACAGGACGCCCATGGCCCCCATCGACGCCACCGCCTAGAACACTGATCAATTAGGTAATAGCTCAAGAAGCAAGTTGCCGTTCCTCCTCATCATGTGCGGCGACCTGGAGGTTGCTGACGGCCGCATGGCGACGCCCGTCAAATGGGTTTTTGCGCAGCCCTTTGTCGCGGGCACGCCGGCCTGGGTGTGCCAACGGATGGGAGATGGCCTGTGCGACGGCTGTCCGTTTGCGCAGCGAGGCCCGACCACGCTTGGTGGAGAGTGTGGCACGCAGCTTCTGCTGGCACAACTCGTCCGCGCGAATGGTCAGGCTGCTTCCCTGCCCGATCTGGGCTTTGGTACACTGCGCCCGCACCGGACACGGGTCACACGCCCTGGCCGGACATTGGACAGGCCTCCCTGGGATCCTGGGCACGGTCTGGCCGTTGGGACAGGTGACGAGGCCGTGGGCAAAGTCCAGCGTGCAATCGGCCTTGCTGCACAGCGGTCCGCCGTGTGGCCAGGGGCGAGCCAGGATGGAGCCCCCCGGCTCTGCCCCTTGGGTAATCCGCGGGCTGGCCATGTACCCCAGGTCAATGGCCCACTGCAGCAAACCCTGGCCACTCTCCAGGACGTCGACAACCAACTCCACGGCCTCATATGCGGGCTCAGTGGCCGGGCGGACCACCACCTCGCGGGTCACTTTGCTAGCGCGATCAAGGACAAAATGTTCTTTGAAGCCATTGAACGTTTTCCTCCTGCTCTTGCGGCCGTGGCGCATGTCTTTGTCTGCGATGGCGATCCGTCGATCAGGGGCCCCGTGCTTTTTAAGACGTCTGCCTGCTGGCCCCCCTGCGG